>CAZLZP010000043.1:0-12920 GCA_964564045.1 uncultured Rickettsiales bacterium | reverse complement strand
TTTCTTTGCAAATAGGAAGGAGTGATTTCACTGCCTCGATAACATCTTCTTCATCTGGCGGTAAAATATACTGGTTACTTAGCGGCTCGAGGTTTTTCATGCGCAGTTGAAATACTGGTATTTCCCCACCCTTAAAGGCTTCTTTAAGGTTATGCGCCATTTCATCCAGCTCGAACTTTGGAGGAGATATAAGATAAAGTTTGCATTTACTATCTTCGTTCATAGCTTAGTTATAGACCATAGGATCTTTTTTACCAGCCTGTTTGAAACCTTTTAATCTAAGGTTACAGGAATCACACTTACCGCAGGCTTTGCCGTTCACAGGATCGTAACAGCTTATTGTTTCAGAATAATCCACCCCGAGCTTCAGACCCTTTTTGATTATATCGGCCTTGGAAAGATCTATCAGTGGAGTATGAATTTTAAGTTTTTTACCTTCAACACCAGCTTTTGTGGCAAGGTTAGAAAGCTTTTCAAACGCTTTGATATATTCTGGCCTGCAATCGGGGTAACCGGAATAATCTAGAGCGTTAACACCAATGAATATATCAAACGCACCTATAACTTCTGCATATGCCAGAGCATAGGAAAGAAATATTGTATTACGCGCCGGAACGTAAGTAATAGGAATATTATTACTCATCTGCTTATCTGTACGGTTCTTGGGAACTTTTATATTCGCCGTAAGCGCCGAGCCACCAAATGCACGAAGATCTATTATAACTGTTTTATGTTGTTTTATTTTCTGAAGCTTCGCTTGTTTTTTGGCTCTTTCCAGCTCTATTTTATGGCGCTGCCCATAGTTAAATGAAAGTGCATATATATCGAAACCCTTATGTTTTGCAATAGCTGCAACGGTTGCAGAATCTAGCCCGCCACTTAATAAGACAACTGCTTTTTTATTTTTGCTCATGATACTATTCTTTTAATATATACCGCATTTGCAAGTATTAAAACGGCCGTGATCTGGTGTAAAGATGCAAGCGGCACCGGCACAACATATATAAGCGTTAGTACACCGATTATAATCTGCGTACCAACCAATGAATGAAGAATAATTAACGGTTTTTTCAGAATAGAATTCTTATTTTCTTTTTTTACCATGCGGGTAAAGCATATCACCACGAATATAACAAAGAACGCCCACCAGCGATGGAAGAACTGGATAAGTTCTATATTATATAAGCTAGGCTTTATACCGGCTGGAATGATTTTTCCGTCCATAAGAGGCCAGGTGTTATAGGTTAGGCCTGCATCTAGCCCTGCTATGAAGGCCCCGAATATTATTTGAACCGCTATAACAAAAATTATAAAATTTGCAGCAGCGTTAAATTTTTTATTCGCATAGCGCGTGGAAGAATAAAAACCTAAACCCTGCCAGAATAATAATGATAATATTAAAAGTGCTATGCTTAAATGTGTGGCCAAACGGAAGTGTGAAACAGCCGGGTTGTTAACCAAACCGCTCTTAACCATCCACCAGCCAACCAGCCCTTGCAAACCGCCAAGTGCAAAAATAGAAATTAGAGTTAAACCCTTTTTAAAAAAAAAGCTTTTTTTAATAGAAAAGTAAATGAACGGCAAAAGGAAAACTATACCAAGCATTCTGCCGATAAGCCTGTGCACATATTCCCACCAGAAGATATATTTGAATTCACCAAGGCTCATACCCAGGTTCTTTTTTATGTATTCCGGCGTTGCTTTGTAGGCGTTGAATTCTTCGTTCCATTCAGTTTCGTTAATTGGCGGAATTGTTCCGTGTACCGGCTTCCACTGTACTATTGAAAGGCCCGATTCCGTAAGGCGTGTAAGGCCACCTACTGCAACCATTAGAAACACGATGAAAGCACAGGTAAATAACCAGATTGCTATAGATTTATTTTGTAACATCCATTAATCCTTAAAATCATGGGCAATATAATTAATATCGATGAAAATAACAAGAAACTAACGAAGCTGTGGTTAATTCATAGCGTTGGTGCGTTAGCGCTTTCAGGCTTTTTTGCGATATTCCTTGTGATTGCACGCTCGCCGGAAGTTGGCAAGCTTCTGCCCTACAAAGATTTCTTTAAAACCTCACTTACAATTCACGTAAATCTTTCGGTACTTATCTGGCTTACCAGCTTTATAGCAACCATATTCGCGGCAAAAACCAAAGCGATAAAAGCCGGGTTCGTTGGCCTTATGGTTTGTTCTGCCGGAACAGTTCTGGTTACCCTAAGTATATTGGATACAACAGCCGAGGCTTATCTGAACAACTACATACCAATGCTGAATAGCAATATATTCCAAATGGGTATATGGGTATATTTCATTGGGTTTTTAATAGCCTCATTTCAGGGTTACGAAACAAATGCCGATTACAAATTCCTCAGATGGTTCAATTACTCTTCGTTCTTTATTATACTGGCCAGCTTTATAACGCTGCTTATTACCTATTCTCGCCTTAATGCACCTGAGAACCTGAACATTTATGGCTTTGCCGACCATTACGAAAGGCTGTTCTGGGGCTTCGGCCATATGCTGCAATTCCTATATGTAAATGCGCTGATGCTGGCTGTTTTCTGGATAGCGATGGAAATATTCAGCGACAACCAAAGTAAGTTATTTTTGAAGTTAAGGAATTTTTGTTTCGGAATAAACGTTACTTTGGCATTAACCGGAATTTATATTGTTTACACCTATGATGTTACATCTGCCGAGTATATAAATTTTTATACCAAACAAATGATAATGTTCGGCGGAGTTGCAGCTTCTTTGGCTTTAATAATAATAGTTCCGGTAGTAATGAAGAACTGGAAAAATGCGGCGAACCAAAAACCGGTAAGAAACGCACTTTTGTGGGCCATTATCTTATTTGGCGCAGGCGGTATAATCTCTATGTTCATAAGTGGCAGCAACACCATTATTCCTGCGCATTACCATGGTTCTATAATTGGTATAAGCGTTGCGTTAATGGGCTTATGCTACCTGATAATGCCTAAGCTTGGTTACCACGAAATTAAAGGCAGAATGGCTAATGTTCAGCCTGTATTATACGGCTTTGGCCAGCTTTTACATATTACAGGCTTTGCTATATCTGGCGGATACGGCGCCATGCGCAAAGCGCCGGGAGTAGAATTGCCAGTAGAAGCCAAGGTTTATATGGGTTTAATGGGTTTAGGCGGTTTAATTTCAATTATTGGTGGACTGTTCTTCGTAATTATTATATTTAAAAGCATTCTTAAAAGGAGCTAACAACATGAAAAAACTATTAACGGTACTTATGATCTTCTCTTTATTCACATCACTATTCGCATCATTCACTTCTAAAGCACAGGATGCAACAACTGCGGCGCCTGCAGCAACAACTACTGAAGCTGCACCTGCAACCGAAACTACTACTACAACCACTACTACAACTGCGGCACCAGAAGCGCCTGCAGCAGCAACTACTGAAGCTGCTCCGGCTGCTGTTACTGAAACTACAACTACAACCACTGAAACAAAACCAGCTGAGAACCCACTTGAAAACACTTTATATATGGAACTTAAAGATGGCAGAGTTGTTATTCAGCTAATGCCAGAAGTTGCACCTAACCACGTTAAGCGCATTAAAGAACTTGTTCGCCAAGGTTTCTATGATGGCGTTCCTTTCCACAGAGTTATTGATGGTTTCATGGCTCAAACTGGCGACCCTACTGGCACTGGCACTGGTGGAAGCGGTACTAAGATAGATGCTGAATTCAATGCTGAAAAACACGTTCGCGGTACTGTTGCAATGGCACGCGCTGCTGATCCTAACAGCGCTGATAGCCAATTCTTTATTGTGTTCCAGGAAGCTCCTCACCTAGATGGTAACTATACTGCGTTTGGTAAAGTTACTGAAGGCATGGAATTTGTTGATAAAATTAAAAAAGGCACTGGCCCTAACGGCATGGTTTCTGACCCTGACAAAGTAATTAAATTGAAAGTGGCGGCTGATGATAAACCGGCTGATGCAGCTGCAGCTCCTGCGGCAACACCAGCAGCAGCTACTACCACAACTACTACAACTACAGAAACTCCGGCAGCAACTACCACAGCTACGGAACCTGCAAAACAGTAATATGAAAAAGATCAGAGTTGGTATTTTAGGTGGAAGTTTTAACCCGCCCCACTCTGGTCATTTACACATAAGTAATTTAGCTATCAAAAGGCTTGGCCTGAAGCAGCTTTGGTGGATACCGACAATTCAGAACCCACTGAAGAATGAAAGTATAAAATCTTCATACGCTAGTAGAATAAAACTTTGCAAGGCTCTAACAAAAAATAATCCAAATATAAAAGTTAAGGATATTGAACGGAAACTATTCGGCGCATCGAAAAAATTTTATACTTATAATCTGCTGAAAAGGCTGAAACAGCTTTACCCTAATTACGAATTTTATTTCATTATTGGTGCTGATAGCCTGGTTAGTTTCCATAAATGGTATAATTATAAAAAAATACCAGAGCTGGCTGAGATAGTAGTTATTAGCAGGACAGGCTTCGATAAATCTTCGAATAACTCTAAAGCCGCAAAGCAGATATCTTACCTTTTCCTGAACGAACAAACAGTGGATATTTCTTCGACCGAGCTACGGAATAGATCTTAGAGACAAGAAGGTGCGTTCCCCTGGATCAAACTGCCGACCAAGCCAAAGTCTAGGCCCCATACAGTAGCAGTACAGCTGCATTTGCACATTGGGCTGCTGATAAAGATTATATAGTTAGAACGTCCAAAAAAACCTGCGATAGATTCTGCCTCAGTAAATACTACCAGCCCAGAAACCATTATTACCGCTGTTCCCCATGGCAGTTTATTATTCAACAGCATTATACCTATTATGAATACGACAATAGTTACAACCGCTACAATGAAAGAGCCGCAGAATATTCTTCTTATCATACATATTCTCATTTCAAGTTGCGACTGAAAAGGCAGGTTAATTGGTACTCCCCATGGGTTATTTACTATTTGTGCATGCGCGTAGTTTGCAGATACAAACATTATACAGAATACAAAAAACAATATTTTTATAGCATTGTTCATAAGTTTTATTGCCCCCAGCCAGTACCAACTTCTGCGGCACATTGCTGCAACTGAGCCATTGCTGCAGATGGATCTGTAAATATTGTGTCCATATCTATGCTACATTTACAATCGCACATTGGGTTATCTACAAAGCCAAATATAAATACCTGTTTTCCGAAAAACTGGCCAACTTCCCTGGCATTATAAAATATAATTATTCCTGTTAATATTAGAATGGCAGGCGCCCAGTGCATTTTCTGGTTAACTATTAATATACCCAAACACAGAACTGCGAATGCAACTATAACCATACCAGTTCTACCACAGAAGAACCTTCTGATCTGGCATATTCGGAATTCTGATTGTGACATCATGGGAACGATGGTGCCCGGAGGCATTGCACCCCATATGGCCGGCATGGAAACAGCCCTTTGAGGCACAGATACCAATACCAGAAAAGATAAACATAATGTTGCCAAAAATATTTTCATAAAACTTCTATTACCAGGATATCAAGTTAGTGTAATTGGTTATAACATCGCTCCAATCATCTATACAAAAACACGAATAGACCACCCCTAAATTGGGCGGAAATGTTGTTAGTGAAATAGTTAGCCATTCAGCCGAAGAAAAGATTATTATTCCCACAACCAGCACAACAGCATGGGTCCATTTGGCCTTGCCAGTAAGTATAAGCAGGCCCATTATAAAAATGCCTGTCGCAATAAATACTACTTTTATTTTGCCGCAAAAGAACCTTCTTATTTCGCACAGCCTGAAATATGTTGTTTGGTTAACTTCAAGGTTACCGGGTATGCATGAATCTACCAGGGCTACGGCATCTTGCGGGGAAACTATCTGGTTTGGCATTGTTACACAAGGCGGTAAACCGCCGCTTGAACCAGCATAAGCGCTATCTGCCGCAAGCGATATAAAAACAAATAATATATATTTAAAATATTTACCCATATTTAAAAACACACACAAACTTTTGTCATTATTGAAAGATCTACATCATCTGTAGTTCCGGGAATATTAAAACTATTCTCTAATATATAGCCAACCAAAGATTCTGCATTCACTAGAGCGGTTGCAGCAAGAACAATTATTATACCCCATGTCCATGTCATCCTGCGGTTGAGTATAAGTATACCGCTTAAGAATATGGCTGTTGAAATTATCACCAGGCTAACGTTGCCGCAGAATAGCCTGCGTATATCGCATATAAAGGCCGCAATAGATTCAGGGAAAAATGTTGTGTACCACGGGGCTGCGTTTATATCGTTAGTTGAGGCTACCAAAAGAACGTCATAAAAAACGTTTGAAAACAATGCAGGTGGCGCAGGATTGGTGGCATTCATGCTATTGTCGCCAGCGCCTGATGAAGAGCTAGCACCGCTTGATGAATAGGCACTGCCCGTGGAAATGGTTTCCATAATAAGAAAGGCAACCAGAAAGAATATTTTAAATCTTAGTTTCATAAATCACCAGGTAAAATTAGTGCACACACAACCTGTAGCAAGCCATCCAAGCCAGCCGCCGCTGCCAAGAAAATCATCCATTATTAACCGTACAAGCTGGTCGGCATAAAGGAATAAAGCAATAAAAGAAGCTATAAGAATAGCATACATAGGCTTCATCTTTTGCATTAATGTTAGCATGCCAAGTGTAAAAATTGCTACGGTAACTATTATAACCGGAATACCACCGCATTTTATCTGCCTTAGAAAATCGCATGCAAGCGCCCCGGCAGAACCAGGTAAAGCGCCTGAGTAAATTGGCATTCCATTCGTTAGTGTATTTATATCAAATTCTCCAGCTGCGATACAATCTACAAGATCATCAACCCCAGTGGAATCTGAAATAAAATCTACGAAATCTGATTGGTTAGGATCATCAGGAGGGGTATCACTGCAGGCAGCATTCGCTACTGTTACACAGGTAAAATTTAGCGATATCAATAAAACCAAGCATAATATTTTAAAAGAAAATCTCATAATTTCCTAAATGTAAGGAAGCCGAAAACATCCGGCAAAAAGGCCTTTCCTTATTATACCAAAAAATTAACGATATTTAAATGAATTTAAGACAATATGGCTGTTTTTAGGCAAAAAAAATCCGGGCCTGTTACCAGGCCCGGACCTATTAAGAAATAGACAGTACTAGCAAGATACTAGTGAACCAGCACCACATGTACCATTACCAGATACGAAGCTTGAAGCAATTTGCATTGCGCCAGTTATTACTACTATACCAAGCACGATAATGATAACCAGACCCCAGTTAACTTTACCGAAGAAGGCACCAATACCAAGGAATAATATAGAGATAGTTGCGATAGCTAATAGCATGTTGCTATCTACGATACATGTATAGATTTTACATACAGTTTCACCTACTGAACCAATACCAGCAGATGCAGCTTGTGGCATAAGTACTGTAACTACAGCAAGTGCCAGCATTAAAAAGTTAGTTTTAAGTTTAGTCATATTATTCTCCATTTAAGTTTTTAAACTCTTTAAGATACCATATTAAGCACCCTAATTAACCTGATTATACACCAGTATTATTACCACATTGTTACAATAAGGTTAAAATCTTAATAGGTGGTATTGTTGTTTTTCAATAGGTTAGTGTTTTTTACTCTTAATTATTACCATCGGAATCACATCTTTTCTGAATGCCTCGTTCAATGAAACCTTAAAGAATGGGGGGGTATGATCGCCCACTATAATAATTATATTGTTCTTAGAGGCCAATTTCTTGGCCATATCTATTGTGTAAATAAACAGGCTGTTCTGGATATCGTAAATTCTGCATATAGCTTTGCTATCTTTAAGAGCTGGAGTTCTATCACATACTTTTCTAAATTCAGGTGCAACTGGTACATCTTCCTCGATCGGGGTATGAGATTCAATAGTAAGGAAATATGCAAAGTTCTTTTTATTACCCTTCATCAGATGCGGGATTATGTTTCCCATCACTTCCTTTTCGCAAATTGCTGTAAACCCTTTTCCGCCATTGCACAATTCTTTATCATTATACTTTTCACGCATATCCTGAAGAAAATGAATATTATCAAAGTTCAGTAACGGCCACCATTCGTTTCTGTCAAAAACGAACTTACTGCCGTTATGAATTGCGAATGTATTAAAGCCATGCTGCTTCATTACTTCGGGAAGGCATTCACTAAACTGACCTTTGTTAGTAATGTTTGGCAATCCTATCATCTGCCATTTACATAACTCACGGAACTCAGCGGTTGTGGTATGGCCTTCGTAATTCAGATCTGATATATCAACATCATAGTTTTTCAGCAGCTCGCTATCATTGAATGTGTTGAAAATTGCCTTCATGGAATTTTCATCATTCAGCTTGCCTAAGCTTTCAACAATTATAAGAATAACATTATCGTAATTTGATATTGTGTTATTTTTTATAGATTCAAAAATAATATCTGAAGCAGAATCTATGCCTTTCTGCTGCACTTCAAAATTAAAGACCACAAAGGTTGTAAAATTAGAGAAGAAATTACGTCTTTCGCTTTGTGCCTCGTGTGATTTTACCCCGAGATTAAGGAAATAAAATAACACCATTGTAAAAACCAGAAGATCTGGTTTTACAGTAAAAAACCTTATTTTGGGATATAGCACGATTAAGGAAAATATAATAAAAAAGAACACCTCGAACGAAAGTAAGAAAACTGAGTCTGAAATAAATATCAACGTTAATAATAGATATACTGCCGAGATGGTGGTTAATATTTTTATTGGATCTTTCTTTTTCTTTAAGAATGTATATGCCGCCAGCAATAAAGAAAGAATAACCCCAACAAGAACAATATTATACTGAGCTATGGGGATCTGCCTTATCTCAGAGGCAATGTTACCAAAATATAAATTGGCAACTAAATTGAATAATTTCAGATCACCAAAATTACCTGCTGCATTTATTACATTCTCTTCAAAGCCAAACCTGACAAGTATGATCTTGCCTATATCTACAATGTAAACTAGCAGGAAAAGTAATGCGAATATAAGTCTGGAAAATTTAAATTGGAATAATAGGGCGGCCACTATAACAGGAATAAAATAATCTACGTTAAAGTAGCTGCGACCAAGATCGTTCTCGTTGCTTATATACCAAAGCAAAAAATTGATAGGAAGAAAACAAGCAATTACAAATAGTAAGTACTTGATTGTATAACCAGAAGGTTTGTATTCTAGTATGTATCTGAACATACTGAACTACTAGTTTACTTGAGATAAACTTTAAATTTTATATAATGGCTTAAGCCACAAACGGCTATTTATTTCAATCAGGGTTGTTTTTTTATTACTTTTATATGAATCAGTTAACCACATTTTCCGGCATAAAAGGCCTTTACCGCTACGGCAACGGTATAAATTCTTATGACGTGGCAAAATTTCTGGCCATTTTATTCATGGTAATAGACCATCTGGGAATGTTCATATTCATGGACCAAACCTACCTGCGCGGCCTGGGAAGAGTTGCATTCCCTATATTCTTCTTTCTAATAGGGTACTCTCAAGATAGTAAAACTTCATGGAATTTACTTATAATTGGCGTTGTTCTTTCCTTATATAAAGGCCTGCTGATAGGTGTATGGTTTCCTTTTGATATTCTTATAACCGCATTTCTTTCAAAGCTGGTGCTAAGGTTGGTAGTTAAAAGAGACATGCTTACAGATGGTCAGTTATTTGTTTCTTATGCGGTACTGATAATATGGCATATTGGCGTGCTTCTTATTTTTTCGTATGGAACATTAGGCGTTATGTTTGCCATATGTGGCCACCTTAAAAGGAATGAAAACGAAGGAAAACCTCACAAATACCTGAATATATTCATACTTATAACAGTTGTTTCTGATTATTTATTACAAAGGATAATGTGGTATGAAACTGAGGGGTTTAAATATATATTCACCGGAGTTTCCATATTCCTGATCTATTATTTCATGAACTTCAGCATGAGGAACTTTGCCGAGATAAAGAATAAAATAGTGGTGAATACCGTACTTTTCTTTTCAAGGAACTCGCTATTTATATACTGGCTGCACTATGTAATATTTCTAACAGCCTCGGTACTGCTTTACCCGGATAAATACGTTTTTTTCTAATATATTTTAAATATCTATATCGAAATTCTTAGGCGGCTTGGCTTCAATAGGTTTGAAGTAGTTCTCAGAGTGGCTTAGCTTCCATGCGTGAAGGTGAATGAATTTTGGCAGGCCTTCCACAAAGGCTTTGCTGCTACCGTATTTTCCATCACCAACTATAGGGTGACCAATAGCCGCAAGGTGCACACGTATCTGGTGCTTACGGCCAGTATGAGGTGTAACTTCAAGCAGGGTTGCAGTACTGCCAAAAGTTTTAACCACCTTATATTCGGTGAATGCTTTTTTGCCCGTTTCTTCATCAACAATAACTTTCTCAGAGCCGGTAGAGCCCCTTTTGCCTAAAGGAAGGTTTATAGAGCCGTTATAATCAAGTACCTTGCCGGCAACCAGCGCCAGGTATTTTTTCTCGACCAGCCTGTGCTTGAATGAAAGACCAAGAACGCGGGCCGCTTCAAGGTTTTTGGCTATCAGCAGAACGCCTGATGTTCCTTTATCTAGGCGATGCACCAACATGTATCTGGAGTTCTTATCTTTCGCAAGATACGGAAGTAGAGCATCTACACACACATTAACGCCGCTGCCGCCCTGCGTTGCCAAACCCATAGGTTTATTTATGGCTATGCAGTTATCGTCTTCATAAATAATATTTGGAATAATGTATTTCTGTGCATCTTCCATTTTTGCTTTGTATTGCGGCTTCTTGAACTCGCCACGAGATTCCGCCGGAATTGTAATTTCATCATGCTCGTTAAGAACCTGTTTGCCTTTTGCACGCTTACCATTAACACGAATTGCCTCTTTGCGCAGAAGCCTTTGCATCAACCCGAACGCAATACCAAGCTTGCGTTTTTTCAGAAACTTTTCAAGCGTGTGGCCACCGTGACCGGTTTCTACAATAAGTTTTATTTGTTGATTCTCAGACATTGAAAATTTTATTTATTATTAAATATCCTGCAAATACTGCAACCAGCGAACCTATAACAGAAATAAGCAAGTACACAAGGGCATCAATGCTTTTTCCTTTATTCGCCATATTCAGAATATCGAGAGAAAAGGCCGAAAATGTAGTAAATCCACCAAGTATGCCGGTTATAAGGAACAGCCTTGTGGCTTCAGTATGTATGTGTTTATCGAGGTACCCAGCTATTAACCCGGCCACAAAACAGCCAATAATGTTCACCAGCGCCACATAAGTGAAAACTGGTGTAGATGAAATGAATAGTTTAGATATTATAAAGCGTAACGCTGCGCCAAACGCGCCGCCTAAACTAACTAAAATTAAGGAATTGAACATATGAGTAATGAATTAATCGATTTTATCTATAATGCAACCGGCATTTTAGGTATAAGCCTGATAATTATAGCATATTTCCTGCTTCAACGTGGCAAGTTAAGAAGTGACCAGTTCGCCTACCCAATGCTAAACCTTATAGGGGCCATGCTGCACCTTATCTCGTTGTATCGCTTCTATAATTTACCATCGGTAATTATAGAGCTATTCTGGATAGCGATAAGCATTTACGGGATAATTAAAGTTAGAAAGACTACTACTAACTAATCTTCGTAATTATTCGCAACTAGTCTTTCAAGCACCTGTACACCGAAGCCGGTAGCGCCTTCCGGGCAGGTTGAATATTTAACCTGACCTGCCCACGCCATACCAGCTATATCGAGGTGAGCCCATTTTTTATCGTTAACGAAACGCTGTAAGAAGCAGCCAGCCGTTATAGTGCCCGCACCTTTCATGTTAGATATGTTCTGCACATCGGCGATCTTGGAATCTATCTGCTTGTTGTATTCATCACCAAGAGGCAGTCTCCAGAACCTTTCGCCAACTTCTTCACCGGCATCGAATATCTGTTTTGCCAGAGTATCATCGTTGCTCATTAAACCGGCACGGTGCTGACCAAGCGCTACAACAACTGCGCCTGTTAACGTTGCCAGGTCTACCATTATTTTCGGATTGAAATTCTTTTGCGTGTACCAAAGCACATCAGCTAAAACTAAACGCCCTTCAGCATCGGTATTCAGCACTTCAATAGTTTGGCCGCTCATTGAATATACAACATCGGAAGGACGTTGCGCGTTGCCATCTGGCATATTTTCCACCAGGCCAACAGCACCGATAACATTTACTTTTGCCTTACGGCCTGCAAGTGCGCGCATTGCACCCACAACAGCGGCAGAACCGCCCATATCGTATTTCATATCCTGCATGCCATCGGAAGGCTTTATGGAAATACCACCAGTATCGAACGTTACGCCTTTACCAACGAACGCAACCGGCTTCGCCTTTTTATCAGAAGAGCCGTAATATTCCATTATCACCATGCGGCTTTCTTTGCGACTGCCCTGCCCTACACCAAGCAACGCACCCATGCCAAGCTTACGCATATCTTTCTCTTCGAATATGGTAACTTTAACGCCAAGAGGTTTAAGTTCCTTGGCAATTTTTTCAGCGTAAGATTCGGGGTAGATAACGTTAGGCGGTTCAGAAACAACATCGCGCGCAAGGAATACACCTTCAGCAATTTCAGATAATGATTTGAACTTAGAATTTGCCTCTTTTTCAGAGCTGGTGTTAACAACCAGATTTTTAAGTTGAGGTTTTTCATCCTCTTTCTTTTTGGTAAAGTATTTCAGGAATGAGTAAGATTTTAGTTTAGCGCCATAACCTATATTAGCCGCAGCAGCACCTTCAGAAAAACCATAGATATTCTCTTCAACCACAATAGATGCCTGTTT
>CAZLZP010000042.1:0-13176 GCA_964564045.1 uncultured Rickettsiales bacterium | reverse complement strand
CTGAGACGTATGATAATCCCTTTGAGTTATTTCATTGAAAAACCTTTTCAGAACTGGACACACAGATCCAGCGACCTGATGGGAACAGCAATGATATATGTGGATTACGGTATGCCGGTAGAGCCAGTGCGCGAAGAATTGAAGCGAATTGTTGAAGCATCGCCACTCTGGGACAAAAAAGTATGTGTTTTACAAGTAACCAACATAGATAACAGAACAGTTGAGCTGCGTTCCTTAGTAAGCGCAAAGAACTCCGGAACATTATTCGATTTGCGTTGCGAAATTCGCGAGAAGCTGCTTAATTTCATCAAAACCAATTATCCACAATATTTACCTCAATTACGAACGCAGCAGATGGAAGAGGCTAAAACCTAATTATATTTTTATATATATTTTATATCAAACCATATATTATAAAAAAGGAGTGTAATTCATGGATAATACATATTTAACAGAAACAGAAATTACTACGGATTCAATCCAGGAAGTAGGTCCGGTTCAAAGCAATATGCCTGTTGCCGATACTTATACTGCTAAAGTAGTTGATATTCCACAAACTGATGTAGATGTTCTATCGAATATGAATCACAATTACAGTAATATCGTTAACCTACTTGTTCTTATAGCTATATTTGTTTTAGCAAAATTCATTTTTTCTAGATTCCTTTTGAAGGCAAAGCGGGGACAGAATAAAGCCTCGGAGAACCTTGCTTATTCAATATCAGTTTTTTCTCTCTTTATTTCACTCTCAGTGATCATAACCTCAGTAATTTATGGCAATATGCCATCCAACTTTTATGATACCATCTTTAAACTGATCAATTATTCGGCCTTAGGTATAATACTTTTGATTTTATCCGGGCTTATATTTGATAGAATAGCCCTAACAAAAGTTCACTTAAACAACGAGGTCGCCAAGGGTAATATGGCTGCCGCATTTGTGGATGCAGGCAATTTCATTGCATCAGCACTCATAATAGCATCAGCATTAAAATGGTATGAATTTAAAACTTATGAAGGAATAATGGCCATCCTTTCGATGTATGTAGCTTCGCAGGTCATTCTTACTATTTCTACCTTGGTTAGAAAAAAGCTGATCGAATATCCTGATAGGAGCTTCAATTTTGAGCAACAGATCTTGTTAAAAAATAATGCAGCAGCCATAGCTTTCGCTGGCAGAAGAATAGGTACTGCCCTTGCAATAACCGCTGCTACTAATTTACTGCCATTTCAACAGGGTTATGCCCTTACTAGTATATTATCGGAATGGCTGTTAGCATCTATAATAATAGTTATATTCTTTAATATTATTTCGTGGGTTTCCTCAAAAATAATTCTCTGGAAGGATATAAACAGCAATATCGTTAATAAAAACATTAACGCCGCTTTAATTGATTCCTCTATCTACATTGGGTTTGGTTTAATTTTAGCTTCAACTTTGATGTAGCCTTGTACCTAATTCGGTATTAAGAAAAAAGTTTGTTAACTTAATATATTAAGGACTTATTCACTTACATAAGCTTCTTAAGCCAAATAAGATTAAAAAATATATATAATGTTGTAAAAGATTATATATATTTCTTAGCTATCACCATCAGATGGGATGTTTAAAACTATACCGCAATGTTTACAATGCACTGCATCAGCATCATGAAGGAATAAACCGCAGGCATTACATACGAATCTTACCTTTGATGGACGGAAAATAGTTTTAAGAAGACGCAAAAACAAAGTAACGCCAAAGATCATAACAACTATTGAAAGCACTCGTCCGCTCTGTCCCTGTAATGTTACATCACCAAAGCCAGTTGTAGTTAATGCCGCTATGGTAAAATACATTGCATCAAGAAAGTTAGTTACATTAGGATTGCCATGAACCTGTGTAACAAATACCAGCTCCGTCATCAGGAATATAAAAATGAACAGATTGGTTCCACTAAGGATTATATCTTCATGTTTTTTAAAGAATACAAAATCCTCACGCAGCTTGTTTTGAAGGCGGTATGATCGTAATAAGCGTAATATGCGTAGCGCACGTAAGAAGGCGAAATTCTCTCCTAGTAACGGGGCCAGGAAGGACAGCATGGCAATTAGATCGGCCATGTTAAGGATATTTAAAGTAAATGTTATTTTCTTAGGCGCTATCCAGAATCGCAGGGAGTAGTCAGCAAATAGATATAATCCGAAAATAATATCAAACATTTCTATGATGGGTGAACCATAGAAAAAAGTAGATATTACTAAAAATAAAATGGTGATTATATCAATAATAAGAAGCGCGTAACGAAATCGGTGTGCCGAGACGGAATCGCCTTCATACAGATCGGTCACCATTTGTTTAGTAATTTTAGTACTCTTCATAATGCCATACTATATTGATATTCATTGGCCTGAAAGGAATTTCAACTCCAACCATTGATTTCTTATTCGATTTTTTTTATTTTTATGATATATTTTTCATACGTATTCGCTGATGTCGGCCTGCAACCAGTGTTTCGAGGCGCTAAACCAACAGCATAAAAAATTTAAAACCGTCAAGATTTGATACATTTCAAGGGCTTATATTTTTAGCGTCCACTACGTTGGGTCACCAAATTAGTAGTCTTCATCAGTAGTAATAGAACTCCAGAAATTATTCTTCAGCGGCGGCTTTTTCCTGGGCTTCCAGCCATGCAGTCTCAGATTCCTCGAATTCTTTTTGTGCGATTTTATATCTATCAAGCAGGTCGTTCATGAACCCGGAATGCATCAACGCTTTTTCTGAAGCCATTTCGTTCTCAAGCTCCTGCACCTCTTTGCTCCATCTGCTCAGACTTTGCTCTGCTTTCTCAAGAATATAATTTCTTTTATTCTTGGATTTATTTTTGCCGCCCTTATTGCCCTTGTTTTCTTTATTTTTTTCCTTCTTCGTACCAGATCTTTCTTTTCTACGCTGCTCTATGACAAGATCTCTGTATTCATCTAAATTGCCCGTATAGTTTTCCACACCACCATCTTTCACCAGCCAAAGTTGATCTACCACTGCTTCTACCAGGTGTGGATCGTGGCTTACCAATATTACACAGCCCTCATAACTATTCAGCGCCTGGATAAGCGCAGAGCGCGCATCCATATCTAAGTGGTTAGTAGGTTCATCAAGCAGCATTATATGCGGCGCATCATAGCTCATCATGCAGAATAAAAGGCGAGATTTCTCACCCCCGGATAATTCTTCGATCCTTGTATCGGCCTTGCCTTTATCGAACCCGAATTTACCAAGCATGGCGCGGATATTATGCTCTGGTACATCTTTGATGAATTCCCGCATGGTTTGATATGGCGTTAAGTTTGTATCCATTTCATCAGATTGATGCTGTGCAAAATAACCTATACGAAGTTTTGATTCATAATCATGCTCGCCAGATAAAGCTTTCAGTTTGCCAGAAAGTAATTTTACCAAGGTTGATTTACCGTTACCATTCGCGCCAAGAAGTCCGATGCGATCTTCCATATCTATACGCAGATCAAGATTCTTTAGAACCGGTTTGCCGGGAGCGTAGCCAATATCAACCTTACGCAACGTTATTATAGGGGATCCCATAGGTTCCGGCTGAGGAAATTTAAATGCTGTGGAACGCTCCGCTATCAGCGCACCTACCATATCCATTTTCTCAAGCATTTTTAAGCGGCTTTGCGCCTGACGAGCTTTACTGGCCTTAGCACCGAACTTCGATGCAAAATCTAATACGCGCTTTTTGTGGGCTTGTTGTTTTTCAAATAATGCCTGGTGGTTATATAATTTTTGTGCGCGGCGAGTTTCAAAAGTATCATAATTACCGGTGTACATTTCCAGCTTTAGCTGATCAAGATGGGCAATGTGTGTACAGGTTTTATTCAGTATCTCACGATCGTGGCTGATGATGATATATGTGCCGGGATATTGCTGAAGATAGCTTTCCAGCCATACTATTGCTTCAAAATCCAAGTGGTTGGTAGGTTCATCAAGTAGCAGCAGATCGGGCTGGCGGAATAATGCAGCAGCCAATGCAACGCGCATTTTCCAGCCACCGGAAAAACTGCTTATAGGCATATTCTGTGCTTCTATGCTGAAGCCAAGACCGGTTAGAATGATAGAAGCATTTGTTGGGGCTTCATACGCATTAATATCAGCAAGACGCATATATATATCGGAAATTCGCTGAGCATCCGTTGCTGTTTCAGCTTCTTCCAGAAGGCTTGCCCGTTCAGTATCTGCGGCAAGAACAACATCTATCAGCGTGGTTTCATCATCAGGAAGATCTTGTCGTACACGGCCCATTTTTACTTTAGGCTGAATAAGAATATCGCCGGCATCAACTTCCAGTTCACCATCTATCAGATTAAATAATGTAGATTTACCTGTTCCGTTCGGACCAACCAGCCCAACGCGATAACCCTGATTAACCTGTAATGATGCATCTTCCAGTAAAGTTCTTCCGGCAATGCGATATGTAATGTTCTTAAGTGTTAGCACAGTTCTTTATCAATAATAATTTCAGGTTGTGTTCTGACTGATTTTGCGTGCAATACAAGCGTTTTCTTACAGAGCTAGATTCTTTTTGAAAGCCAGATGGCCGCACGTGAACCGGCTTTTATCATACTAGTTAAAACTTCATACCCAGGCGTTTGCTCTGCTTCATTATCTAGGCCTGTTTGTTTATGTTCAGTTTCTTCGGCCTTGAACTGCGCAATGGCATGTTTCAGACCACCCTCTTCTTCTCCAAGCTGCTCCAGCTGATCCTGATAGTGCTCTTCTATTACCTCTTCTACCGCTACCGTACATGCATAAGCCGCTTTTTCGCCCATCATGGCCGTGCCAGCGCCTAATAAGAAACCCGCTACATTCCAGACAGGATGTAATATAGTTGGACGTATCCTTCTTTTTGTTAATTCATTCTCGAAATATTCAAGATGCCTTAACTCCTGCTCTTTCATGTGCTTTACTGTTTCAAGCGTTTTCTTATCTTTAAGAACAGCAAGCTGGCCTTCATAAATGCGCTTTGCACCGAACTCACCGGCATGATTAACGCGAATCATACTTTCAATTTTTTCTGCGTTATTCACTTACAGCTTCACTTTTTTTGATTTTAAAATATTTCAACAATATATAAATTGATGCAAAGCCTATAACTAAACAATATAAGAAATTCCACCCTGCCATTGAAACACCAAGAAGCTCGAACTGAATATCATCACAATGCACAACTGGAGTTTCAAAAAGAGATTTCTTTAAAGATTCAACCGAGGTCATATCGAAATTGCCGGAACAGTCTCCGTGAACCCACCAGTGCTTTTCAACGCCAACGTGGTAAAATGCTATTGCAGAGTTTATTAGAAATGCATGAATAGAAATAACAAGAAGTGTAACTATGCTTTTATTAACCGGTTTCAGGTAAGCAAACAAAGAAAATAAGATAATAACAGCATAAGGAATACGCTGGTATATACATAACTCACAGGGGTGAAGACCAAAGAAATATTGCGATATAAGCGCGGCAGCAAGAGGCCCGGCAGATAATACCAGAAATAACCTAGCAAGTTTTTTATTATCTGAAATTGCTACCATAAGGTAAGTATATACTAATAACTATATATTAAGAAGTTATCTTTTTCCAGAGTCCAACAAGTTTAGAAGAGCCTTTATCTTCTGCTGGTTTTGTTGTTTCTGCCGCAGCTGAAGGGCGATGTTCTTCACGAGGTAGCTGTTCCGGTTGATATCTTTCTATTCTTTCAACTTTTCCTGGCCTATCGTAGTTGCCGTGATTATTATTGGCCTCTGTTGTTTCGTTACCAAAACTATCACCATTATAATTGCTGTTGTTACGATTATTGCGACCACCGCCTGTTCTATTACGATCATGCCTTCCGCCACCGCTTCTAGGACCTCTGTCGTTCCTGCTGCCGTCGCCTCTAGGGCCACCGCTTCTCGGACCTCTGTCATTCCTTCTGTTATTATTTCTTCCGCCGCGATTGCCACCATCACGGTTTGCGCCAGGAGCTCTTTCTCCAGAATCACGGCTATCGTATTTACGAGACTCTACTTTTTCTACATCAGCCACTTCGCTCTTCCATGCCGCAAGCTGTTCATCAACATCGGCATCAATTTTGGCCTCACTAGGAATAGATGCTCCGGTTTCAGCAACATCTTGCTGAGGGCGAGGCGTTTCAACTTCAGCTTTTTCGTGATGAGATCTTGTGGTTTTCTTATGCCTATCTGTCTTAGAAGAGAATTTCTGCGTTGATATCTCGAACTGATTCGGAAGCAATGCTGTATCAACTTCTATTATCACTTTAACGCCATCATTCTTCTCTATCTGTTCTATTTCTTTCTTCCTTTGCGCTTGCATATTATGAGCAATGGCATGAGAAGCTCTCAGGTAAATTTCTTTTACAGATTTTCTGCCAGATTCAGCCTCAATAGCACGCAATGCTTTAAGCGTTAATGAATCGTTGGTACGAACAACACCTATACCATGACACATTGGACATTTGCCTGAAGAAGATTCGTTAATAGAAGAACGAAGCCTTTGACGCGACATTTCAAGAAGACCAAACGCAGAAATTCTTCCAAGCTGAATTTTTGCCCTATCAACCCTTA
The DNA here is from genome assembly GCA_964564045.1 of uncultured Rickettsiales bacterium. Taxonomy (GTDB): domain Bacteria; phylum Pseudomonadota; class Alphaproteobacteria; order Rickettsiales; family UBA8987; genus JAMHZE01. The sequence goes on along the minus strand of CAZLZP010000042.1, from coordinate 6,560 downwards.
GTGCATCTCTTAGTTCACGTTCAACCGATTTACGGTTGCGCATTTCACGCATATCGATGAAATCGATAACTATCAAACCAGCAAGATCTCGAAGTTTAAGTTGTCTTGCTATTTCTCGCGCTGCTTCAATATTTGTTTTAAGTGCGGTATCTTCTACGTTTCTTTCCTTGGTTGCCTTACCAGAGTTTACGTCGATAGAAACAAGTGCTTCAGTTGGAGTAATAACTATTGAACCGCCGGAACTAAGTTTAACCTCAGTATCATATAATTCATCAAGCCTATCTTCTATTTTATATTTCTGGAAAACTGGTATATCACCAGTGTAATGCTTAAGCATACTTAACTGGTTAGGGCCAATTATTTCCATGAACCTGTGTGCGCTCTTGAAGGTTTCTTCGCCTTCGATAAGCACTTCAGAAACATCACCTTTTAACATATCACGCAGAGAGCGCTTAACTATATCGCTTTCTTCGTATATAAGTGAAGGAGCGGTTGATTCCAACGTTTGTTTTCTGATGTTATCCCATACAGAAAGAAGGTAATCATAGTCTTTTTTAATATCATCAAGATCTCTTTCCATACCTGCGGTACGAATAATAACGCTGGTTCCTACGGGAGTACTAAGCTGCTTGATAACATCTCTGATCCTGCGGCGCTCGCCAAAATTGGAAATTCTACGTGAAACACCACCGCCTTTATCTGTGTTAGGCATGAATACGCAATATCTTCCAGCCAAAGCCAAATATGTAGTAAGAGAAGCACCTTTACTACCCCTTTCTTCTTTTACTATCTGAATAAGAACTATCTGGTTGCGCTTAATAACTTCTTGAATTTTATACTGTTTATAAAACTCCATTCTAGAGAGCTGTCTTTCTTCAGGCACAGAAGACTCTTCCATTTCCAAAGGCTCAGCTTCTACTAACTCAGCTTCAACTAAAACAGGCTCTGCCTCAACTGCAACAGGTTCCGCTTCAGCTATTGCCGGAACGGCAACCGCATATTTTTCATTATAATAATCTTCGCCCATTATCTCACGAGTGAACTGCTTTGCTAATTCTTCAGCACGGAGAAGATCTTGAAGATCACGTTTAGTGAATGGCGCAGGAATTACGAATTCAGGCTCTTCACGTTTATAATCTCTTTTGTTTTGATCTCTTCTGCGAACATATTTTTGTTCAGGAACAGCTTCTTTGCTATTTCTTCTAGAGTTACCCCTGCCTCTTTCTCTGTTAAATTCCCTGCCACGCTCTCTGACTGGTTCTCTATCATTGTCTCTGGGAATTTCTCTATCATTATCCCCACCAGATTCTTCATCATTATCTCTGGAAGTTTCTCTTGCGGGCTCTCCACTATTCTCTCTGGCATTTTCCCTGGCTTCCATATCAAGCTGACGCTGATCTTCCCTTTTACGCTCAGACTCAAGCGTTTTCTGAAGCTTTTCTTTATCTTCAATAGGTATCTGGAAGTAATCGAAGTGAATCTCAGAAAATGGAAGGAAACCTTGCCTGTTTCCGCCATATTCAACGAATGCAGCCTGCAAAGACGGCTCAACCCTGGTTATCTTTCCAAGGTATATATTACTTTTGATCTGCTTTTTCTCTACAGATTCAAAATCAAACTCTATCAGCCTAGATTCGTCCGCTACGGCAACGCGTATCTCTTCCGGATGCACGGCATCCACCAAAATTCTTTTTGTCATGGTATTTACTTCTCCAAATATTTCTTCTGCTTATTAGCATTGGAATTCTTTTTTAATTGTTAGTATTAATTAGGTTCATAAAACCGATCGCTTTAAGAAAATCCTGAGTAAAATCAATGGATATCGAGCGACCGAATAAATTTCCTGGGACCAAACCATTGTCAGTCCTTCATGCCCATGAACGATACACCAATCTTTCGTAAAAACAACCATTAATATGCAATTTCAGTAAGATACTGAACAGCTTATTGTTTCTGCTTATTTCCTTGAATTTTATCTCATAAAAGGTATAAAGTTTTGTTCCTATTTAAAAAAGACATAAAAATTAATGTTTTATTAATTCATGGCAAAAGCAAGAACTAAAGAAAAACAGTCAGAAAACAAAAAGTTACTGGATTCAGTCAGCTTCCCTTCAGATATTAGAAATTTTACTGATGAAGAGCTTAAACAGCTATCTGAAGAGCTAAGACAAGCCGTTATCAATGCCGTTTCTCAAACCGGTGGACATTTAGGTGCCGGCCTTGGTGTTGTTGAACTTACCGTTGCATTACATAATGTTTTCAATACTCCGGACGATAAAATTATATGGGATGTTGGCCACCAGGCATATCCGCATAAAATACTGACAGGCAGAAAAGATAGAATAACTACCTTGAGAAAAGGCGGTGGTTTGGCCGGCTTCACCAAACGAGATGAAAGCGAATACGACCCTTTCGGTGCCGGTCATAGCTCTACCTCCATATCGGCAGCTCTTGGTATGGCGGTTGCACGAGATAAGGAGGGTAAGAATAATGAGGTTATCGCCGTTATTGGTGATGGTGCAATGAGTGCAGGCATGGCCTATGAGGCACTAAATAATGCCGGAGATATAAAATCTCGTTTAATAGTTATTTTGAATGATAACGATATGTCTATTGCCCCACCAACTGGCGCAATGAGAGCTTATCTGGCAAGGTTAATTTCAGGTAAAACCTACAATACATTACGTAATTTTACCATCAAGGCAGTTAGAAAACTTCCAAAGTATTTTGAACGCACAGCAGAAAAAGCAGAGCAGATAGCTAAAGATGTTGTTGTAGGCGGAAATTTTTTTGAAGAGATAGGCTTCAATTACATCGGCCCTTTAGATGGACATAATCTTGACCACCTGCTTCCTGTTCTTCGTAATATAAAGAATAATGAGAACAAGGAGCCATTCCTGATACATATCGTTACAGAAAAAGGACACGGGTTCACTTCTCCTGAGGCCTCATCTGAAAAATATCATGCGGTACGCAAGTTCGATGTTGATACAAAAATCCAAACCCCTAACAAGCCTGCCGCAAAATCTTATACAGAGGTTTTCGCCGATGTTTTAATAAAGTGCGCGCGGGAAGATAAGAAAATAATCGGCATTACAGCGGCAATGCCAAGCGGAACCGGAATAAACAAATTTGCAAAGGAATTTCCTGAAAGAACATACGATGTTGGCATTGCTGAACAGCATGCGGTAACCTTTGCCGCAGGACTTGCCTGTGAGGGTTATAAACCTTTCTGTGCTATCTATTCAACTTTCCTGCAACGTGGTTATGATCAGGTTGTTCATGATGTTGCGGTACAAAATCTACCCGTTAGGTTTGCGATAGACAGGGCAGGATTAGTTGGCGCTGATGGCCCTACCCATGCCGGAAGTTTCGATGTAACCTACCTTTCGTGTCTGCCAAATTTTGTAGTTATGGCAGCAAGCGATGAGGTGGAGCTTGCAAGAATGATAAAAACCGCAGCAGACTATAATAGCGGGCCTATAGCATTCAGGTTCCCTCGCGGCGAGGGACTTGGTTTACAGTTGCCTGAAAAATTAGAGGCGCTGGAAATTGGTAAAGGCAGAATAGTAAAAGATGTTGAGAATGCCGATGTTGCTATAATTTCACTAGGTACCAGGTTGCAGGAAGCTTTACTTGCAGAAGCCGAGCTTGCAAAAGCAGGAATAAAAACCATCATCGCAGATGCAAGGTTTGCAAAACCTCTAGATGAGGAATTGATCAAGAGCCTTACAAAAAAATGTAAGCTAATGATAACTATCGAGGAAGGTTCGGTAGGTGGATTTGGTTCACACGTGCAACAGCTTCTGACAAATAACGACCTGATAAACGAAAAAATGAGATTCCGCTCGATGATACTGCCAGATGTATTTATAAATCACGACGAGCCTTATAAAATGTACGATAAGGCGGGCTTGAATTCAGCCCAGATAGTAAAATTTATTAAAGATATTCTGAAGTAAAAAATTTTGAGGGGTCGATGAATAAGCTAGTTAGGTTAAGCCTATTATTTTGTGCGGCCTTATTCAGCAGCTCTGCGTATGCTCAGGCACCTATAGTATTACATGATACAGGCAATTATTTGACCGAAGTTGAAATTGAATCTCCCAAAAGATCTATTGCTCCTACCCCTCACAGAAAAAATCATAATAAACAATATTTCTCTGCAAAGAAGGCCGTTAAAAAACCTGTCGCAAAACCAGCAAGTGTTTCATCTGGAAGGTCTAAGCCCACAAGCATGAATAAGAATTACAAACCACAGATGTCTACGGTAAGAACAATAAAGCCCAAAACTGCGCCAAGTTTAAGTGCTCCAAGTTCCATGAAGCGCCCGGCTATTAAAAATATCGTTTCAAAACCTATTTATACTGCTCCACGCATAACGAATGTTAAATACCCGGCAGTAGCAGCAGTAAAAAGAAAACCTATAATAGTTATAGACCCAGGCCATGGTGGAAAAGACAGGGGCACCATGGGGAAACTTGGAACAAAAGAAAAAGATCTGGTTTTATCTTACAGTCTTGCATTAAAAAAACAGCTTGATAATACCGGAAAATATAAAGTGGTTCTTACCAGATATGACGACAGGTTCATTGAGTTGGAACAAAGAGTTAATATTGCCAGAAAAATTGGCGGTGATGTACTGATATCAATGCACGCAGATTCTAATCCTAATAAAAACACAAAAGGTTTTTCAATTTATACACTTTCTTCAAAAAGAAAGAATTCTGAAGCTCAGGAGTTACTGGCAAAAGCAGATAGGGAAGAAGTTGTTAGGGGCGCGAATATGCGCAGGGAATCGAAAGATGTAAAAGAAGCAATAATAGGATTCGCCCAGGATTCCACCAAGGAAGTCTCTGATGATTTTGCAAGAACAGTGGCAAAAAGTTTAGGCAGAAGGATACAGGCCCTGCCTAAGCATAATCGCGAGGGAAGCCTGGCCGTTCTGACAGGCTCTGATATTCCTGCCGTATTGATAGAACTTGGATATCTTTCAAATATTCAGGAGGAAAAAACCCTGAGAACCGATGCCCATAAACAAAAAATTGTAACATCAATAACAAGTGCTATAAACGAATACTTCAGTAAGTTTAATCTGGTATTCTAGGTAGTATCTTATGTCTGCTATAAAAATTGAGAATCTAAGAAAAATCTATAAAAGCAAATCTTTATCTCAACAAAAAGAGGCTTTAAGAGGTATCAATCTGGAAATTCCGCAAGGCTCATTTTACGGCTTACTTGGCCCTAATGGCGCGGGCAAATCTACTATAATAAATATACTGGCTGGCTTAGCCAAAAAAACCTCTGGTGTTATCAATGTTAATGGCTTCGATATTGATAAAGACGAAATAAATGTACGAAGATCTATTGGCGTTGTTCCACAAGAAGTTGTTATAGACCCGTTCTTTTCAGTTAGGCAAACAATGGAATATTACGCTGGATATTTTGGCGTAAAGAAAGTTGATAGAAGAACCGACGAGATACTTAATGCCTTAAGCCTTACAGACAAAGCAAACGTAAGCCCAAGAAGGCTTTCTGGCGGCATGAAGCGAAGGTTATTGATAGCGAAGGCGCTTGTTCACAGTCCAAAAATTTTAATACTTGATGAACCAACCGCAGGTGTGGATGTAGAACTTAGAGTTCAATTATGGAACTATGTGAAACAGCTTAACAGGAGCGGTACAACAATATTACTTACCACCCACTATCTGGAAGAGGCGGAAGAATTGTGCGACAGAATTGCTATAATAAATCATGGTGAGGTTATTGCAGATGATACCACGCAGAACCTGAAGCAAAAACTTGGGCAGAAGAATATTATTTTCAAATTTGAAAATAATATATCGGAAGTGCCCGTAAACCTGAAAGAATTCGATGCCGAGTTGGTAGATAGTGACTCGCTGAAAATAACTCATAACAGGGTAGACTCTAAGCTTGATGAGGTACTTGCAAAAATAAAACTGAATGGCATGGAGATAAAAGATATATCTTCCACAGAAACCGATCTGGAAGATGTATTTAGAAAGTTAGTGAATCCCTAACCCATCTTTGCCGCCAGCTTTTCAGCCACTTCATCAGAGAATGTGTGGTTGGAATATACGTTCTGAACATCATCCAGATCTTCCAAACGCTCTATTAGCCCTTCAACATCTTCTGCAGTTTCCAGATCTATCTCGATAAGATTTTTCGGCTTCCATGTAAAACCTGAATGTTCCGGATCACCAAATTTTTCGTTCAGGAATTTAGACACCGCATGAAAACTTTCCGGCGCGCAGGTTATCTCATGGAACATATCGTTAGATTCGCAGTTATCTGCTCCAGCCTCTATCGCAGCTTCCAGCATTGCATCATCAGTTCCTTTTGCCTTCGGGAATTTAACAAGCCCTACCCTATCAAACATGAAATTCACACTACCGGTTTCACCCATATTACCACCGAACTTTGTGAATGTTGAACGAACATCAGATGCGGTGCGGTTACGATTATCAGAAAGAGTTTCAACTATCAGCGCAACGCCTCCAGATGCATATCCTTCGTAACGTATATCTTCATAGTTCTCG
>CAZLZP010000041.1:6113-13223 GCA_964564045.1 uncultured Rickettsiales bacterium | reverse complement strand
AGATACACCCCATGATAATCAAAGTTAAGAACATACACTGCGAAACCATTGTTGGGGTTTACGAAGCGGAAAAAAAGCGCAAGCAGCCTTTGGTTGTTAGCCTTAAAATAGATTATGACGAAGGCAAAAGCCCGCAAACCGATAATGTTGACGATACACTTAACTACCATCTTATTGTTGATAAGATCAAAAAGCATATAGAATCCAACGAGTTCGATCTTGTAGAGAAGGCCGTGGCCGATATAGGGCAAATAGTTATGAGCTACGATAAGGTTCGTTCATGTCGTGTAGAAGCCGCAAAAACCAAAGGCCCGATAGAATTTATCGATAGTTTCTCGGTATCAAAAACCTTCAAACGTTAATAATAAACCTTGAAAAACCTTAATTTTTACCTATTTTCCCCTGCATCAACAGGAATTTAAAATGGCTAAAGTAGCAAACATAAAAACTAAAAGAAATTCACGTCCTAGCAAAGAAGAGGCTCAGAAAGCCGTTAAGGTTCTTCTGGCATATGCTGGTGATAACCCGGAAAGGGAAGGGTTGCTTGATACTCCGCGCCGTGTTGTAGAAGCTTATGATGAATGGTTTGCTGGCTACTACGAAGACCCGAAACAGGTTCTTTCCCGTACTTTTGAAGAAGTTGAAGGCTACGATGAAATGGTTCTTTTAAAGAACATGCGCTTTGAATCTCACTGCGAACACCATATGGCGCCAATAATAGGTTATGCTCACGTTGCATATATTCCCGATAAACGCATTGTTGGTATCAGCAAAATAGCCCGTTTGGTTGATATATTCGCAAAACGCCTGCAAACCCAGGAAATAATGACAGCGCAGATTGCCGATACTATTGAAAAGGTTCTTAAGCCTAAAGGCGTTGCCGTGGTGGTAGATGCCTACCACGAATGCATGACAACCCGCGGCGTTCACAAATCGGAAACCACAACGGTAACTTCACAGGTTCGTGGCCTGTTCCGCTCTGATAAACGCACTCGCGCTGAATTCATGCAGCTTATTGCCTCGAAGGATATAGGCAAATAGTTGATTTCCGCCCTATTATAAGTATAATGTACAAAACTCTGAATGGGGGAATTATGGAAGCGCTAAAATTAAAAGAAGTATATGCAGAATCTCGTGATAGGTTCGCACAAATGCTAATATCAGCTACCGGTTCAAAATTAGATGTAGATACGATGAAAAGTGCTCTTGATAGCGGCCTTGAAACTTCTATCTCAACCCTTGCAAATAAGGATAGAAACCTTGCAGAAGCATTATTTGTATTGGCTTCAGATAAAGGTATTAAATATAATGAAAGGATTGAACTTTCCAGAAGTTCAATGCCGGCAGACCTTCTAGACAGGGTGCTGCCCGATGCATCTTTGAATGCAAAAACAAGCTCCACAAGTAGGTATTTAAATGATTTGCTAGCTGGCGGTAAAGTTAGAAGTTTAAGAATTGATAAGAAAGATGCAGAGAGCGAACAAAATATAACACAACTTACAGCTGCCTTCATGGAATATTTTGCATATAAAACTGCGCTTCTTACACATCATGGGGAAAAATTCGATCTAAGCAAATTCTATGGAAGGTTCGTTGAATTAGATAAGGATGTAGCAACCAGAGTTCACGGTCAGCTTGGCGGCACAGAACAATCTCAAGATGTTATTATAAATGCTCATAAAAAAGAATTAGGTGAGCATACAAGAGCGTTAGAAGAATCTAACCGTCAGCTAGAATTCGCGCTTCGTCAGCGCCTGTTAAGCTAGTTTAAATTTTTCCTTACCACATACGTACCAGACATAATATCGTGCAGGGCGCGTTTTTTCGGGTGGAAGGCGGCCACAAGAAATGGTAGCAGAATTATACTGGAAAGAACTTTTATTATATTTCTCCAGATAGATCGTATAATTCCTATTCTCTGGCCGTAATAATCAACCACTTTCAAATTCAGCAGATATTTGCCAATGCTGGCTTCAAAGCCCGGTAAACATTCAGGTATGGCGCAATAGAATAGTAGGAATATCATTAGGTAATCGAGCAGGGTTGATATGTCGGAAAGTTTGGTAATGGTTATGGGGAAGAAACTATCCCACACAAAATAAATGCCCACAAATATTAACGTAGATAATATGGAATCGATAGAAAACGCGTAAGATCTTCTTCTGAATGTGCCGAACTGCACCGAGGCATCATCCATGTTATTTTCTAAGAATTCCTGTTCTGCTGATTGTGGTTTTTGCATAATATTACCTGTACACAACCTTGGTGCTTAATATCATATCGTGCAAGCCCAACTTTTTGCGAGTTAGTAATATCATAAAGAAGCCAACACCAACTAACAACAACGAAAATATTTTAAAAATAAGCCTGGAGGCCGCTTTTATTAGGCCTAGTTTGCTGCCATCTTCGTTCACTATTTTTATTTTCATTATGTATTTACCCAGTGTGCCCTGAAATTTTTGTGAGCTTTCGCAATCAAGGCAGAAGTACAAAAATAATATCCTATAAGAGTAATCTAGCACATCAACCGTGTGCTTGTACTGCGGTAGATCATCAACCGAAACAACGCCGAAATTTGCAAGTATAACAATAACCAGAAATACAACAAGATACGCCGCAAGAAAGATGATAACATCTATTAACGTGGCCAGTAACCGTATGAAAAAACCTGCCGGTTTCATAATTCTATCTAAGCCGCTAAATCGCGTATCACTTTTTGTAATATGCCGCCCTGGTTGTAGTATTCAATTTCATTTTCAGTATCAATACGGCAGATAACATCCACAACATCAACTTTACCATCTTTGCGGGTTATTTCTACCTTCAGGCGCTGTTTGGGGTTCAATCCGTTCTCAAACCCTTTAATAGAAATTGTTTCTTCGCCGGTAAGATTAAGTGTTTTTCGTGTAGTACCCGCAATGAATTGTAGCGGCAATACGCCCATGCCAACAAGGTTAGAGCGGTGTATGCGTTCATAGCTTTCAGCTATTACGGCGCGAATGCCAAGTAGCGTTGTGCCTTTCGCTGCCCAGTCGCGGCTGGAACCCATACCGTAATCTTTACCTGCGAAAACAACCAGTGGAGTACCACTTGTTTTATATTTCATCGCGGCATCGTAAATGCTCATATTCTCACCTGTTGGTGTGTATTTCGTTACGCCACCTTCAGTGCCGGGAGCCATTTCGTTACGAATGCGCACGTTGGCAAATGTTCCGCGCATCATAACCTCGTGGTTACCTCTGCGGCTGCCGTACGAGTTGAAATCACTCTTCTTAACGCCGCGGCCTTCCAGGAATTTAGCAGCAGGAGAGGTGCCGGAAATATTGCCCGCCGGAGAAATATGATCAGTAGTTACGCTGTCACCCATCAAGGCAATTATGCTTGCGCCGGTAATTGCGGTATGTGCTTTTGGCTTCATGCTCATACCTTCAAAATAAGGTGGGTTATTTATATATGTGCTATCATCCCAGGCGTAGGTCATGCCTTCGCTAACAGGTATTTTCTGCCATTCTGGCGTGCCGGCGAACACATTGGCGTATTGCGCGCCAAACATTTTCGCGTTTATCTGAGCGCTGATTATATCGTCAATTTCTTTTGTGGTTGGCCAGATATCTTTCAGGAATACATCTTTGCCATCGCTGCCTTTACCTAAAGGTTCGCTGTCTAGATTAACCAGCACAGTGCCAGTAATTGCATATGCAACAACCAGAGGAGGGCTCATTAAATAATTGGCTTTAACCAGCGCGTGAACGCGGCCTTCAAAATTACGGTGTCCAGAAAGTGCTGAGGCAACAAGCAGGTTCTTATCTTTTATCTCTTTCTCGAATTCATCTTTAAGCGGGCCAGAATTACCAATGCACGTTGTGCAGCCGTAACCAACCACGTTGAAACCAAGCTTATCAAGTTCTGCCTGTAAGCCAGATTTGCCAAGATATTCGCTCACCACTTTTGAACCAGGAGCCAGAGATGTTTTAACCCACGGTTTTACCGTTAAGCCTTTTGCTGCCGCTTTTTTGGCAACCAAACCGGCTGCTATCATAACGCTTGGGTTGGAAGTATTGGTGCATGAAGTAATGGCCGCAATAACCACCGCGCCAGTATCAAGCTTATCTTTGCTGCCAATTGCCGCGTTTGTTTCCGTGCAGAATTTTTCAAATTCAGTTTTTACATTCTCAAGAACAATTCTGTCCTGTGGGCGTTTAGGGCCGGCAACAGAAGGTTTAACGCCTGAAAGTTCCAGCTCAAGAACATCAGTGAATACAGGTGAAGCTGTATTCTTATCGTGCCACATGCTGTTATCTTTGGTATATTTTTCTACCAGTTCAACAGTTTCAGCGTCACGCGCAGAGGTTCTTAAATAGTTCATCGCTTCCGCATCAACAGGGAAGAAGCCGCAAGTAGCGCCATATTCCGGAGCCATGTTGGCAATTGTTGCTCTGTCGGCAAGGCTTAGTTCCTCAAGTCCCTCGCCAAAAAATTCCACGAATTTATTCACTACACTTTTTTGCGCAGCATTTCAGTTACTGTAAGAACCAGATCGGTTGCGGTAACGCCTTCTTTCAAATGTCCCTTCAGTTTAAATCCTATAACTTCCGGAATTAACATTGAAACCGGCTGGCCAAGCATCGCGGCCTCTGCTTCAATGCCACCAACGCCCCAGCCAAGAACGGCTATACCGTTTATCATGGTAGTATGAGAATCAGTTCCAACAAGCGTATCAGGGTAGGCAACTATTCTGCCGCCAACGTTATTTGTCCACACAACTTTCGCCAGATATTCTAAATTCACCTGGTGGCAAATACCTGTTCCCGGTGGTACAACACGAAAATTGCTCAGCGCCTTCTGGCCCCATTTCAGGAATTTATAACGTTCAATATTACGTTCCATTTCAAGCGCAACGTTCTCATCGGCAGATTTGCCTGTGCCGTATTTATCTACCATTACGCTATGGTCGATAACCAAGTCAACCGGGATAAGAGGGTTGATTTTGGTTGGGTCGCCGCCAAGTTTTTTAACCGCATCACGCATTGCGGCCAAATCAACCACCGCGGGAACGCCGGTAAAATCCTGCATCAGCACGCGTGCCGGCATGAATGCTATTTCATGGTCACTTCTGCCGCCGCCATTTATCCAGCCACCGAAAGCTTCAATATCAGCCTTCTTAACTGCAACGCCATCTTCATTCCTAAGCATGTTCTCAAACAGAACCCTTAGCGAGAATGGTAACTTGTTTATATCGAACCCTACTTTATCTGCTGCGGCCTTTACGCAGAAATAATCATATTCGTTTTTAGAGGTTTTTAGAGTTTTTTTGCAGTTGAAAGAGTTTTTCATATTTGATTCCTCGATTTTTTAATGTAATAACACTAGCAGAAAAATTAATTATTTTGAGACCTGTAACCTGTAACCTGTAACCTATAGCCTTTAAATATGGCACTTAGTTTCCTAAATATCACACACGAGCTTGGCGGAAATGTTCTATTTCAGGATGTTGGCTTTAGCATGGAAGAGGGTTGCCTGTTAATAGTGAAGGGGCCTAACGGCTGTGGCAAAACAACTTTACTGAAGATACTGGCCGGGCTGATGATACCAAAATACGGATTTGTGTTTCAGGAAACGGATGGCGAAAGCTATGAAATATCGGAAGATTATCGCCGTTATTTTTCGCAGATGCAATTTTTGGGACACAAGAACGCGCTGGACGAAGATTTGACAGTGCTTGAAAATATTAAATTCTACGCGGCCATTTCAAATGGTGATGAAGCTCTGGATGCGGTGATAAAATTCCTTTCGGCGGGTTGGAAGCGCAGGGTAGCGCTTAGCCGCCTAATGCTTTCCAAAAGTAAGATATGGATACTTGATGAGCCTTTTTCCAACCTCGATTCCGAGATGATAGATATAACCTTAAAAATGATAGCCACCTTCTGCGACCAAGGCGGTAAAATTATAATGAGCTGCCACCAGGAACTTAATTTACCTTTCGGAATGGAGCTGCAGTTAACGGATTTTTCTCCAACCACCCCTTCCGCATAGTTAATTCATCTCTTACACTAGTACTTGTACTAACCACAAATCACTAGGTAATATGCTCACACTGCTCGGTTCGTTTCTTGGTTTTATTGGCTCTATCGTGCCGGAATTTTTTCGTAATTTTCAGGATAGGCGCGATAAATCGCACGAGCTGGAAATATTAAAACTGCAAATGCAGCAGCAGATGCAGGGAGCATCTGAAAGGCTGGAAGCTATAAATACTCAGGCCGGAATTGTGGAATCGGCCAACATATATAAAACATTCTACAGCGGCAACGCATCTACCGATAAACTGAATGCAATAGTGCGCCCGGTAATTGCGCTGGGTTTCTTTGCGCTTTACTGTTTGCTAAAAATTCTGGCGTTCTATTCATTTCAGAATTTTTCTGCAACGCCGTTCGTGGTTGTTTACCAAACCCTGTGGACCGAAGAAGATGCCGCAGTTTTTGCCGGTATCATAAGCTTTTATTTTGGTAACAGGGCGATGAATAAACGTTTAAAATGAAAACATCAGCAAACGGAATAAACTTAATAAAACAGTTCGAGGGCTTTTCGCCAACCCCATATTTATGCCCGGCAAATTATTTAACCATTGGCTACGGTCACGTTATTCCGGCAACCAGTAACCAGTTACTGGTTACTAAACTACAGGCCGAAGAAATTCTGCGAGCCGACCTTCTCAAATTTGAAACTTCCGTAAAAAAACTAATAAATGTTCCACTTCACCAAAACCAGTTTGATGCACTTATATCATTCACATATAATTTAGGGGCGTGGGCGTTACAACGCTCTACTTTGCGCCAGAAGATAAATAGAAAAGAACACGAACTTGCAGCAAGCGAGTTCCTAAAATGGGTATATGCCGGTGGACAAAAGCTAACAGGCCTTATCGCCAGAAGGCGCGCAGAAGCGTTACTCTACTTGACCTAAATCAATTAATACCCAGAAAATATTCCTATTATAATAATAGATATTGATAATCATTATCAACTGTGTTATGTTGATGCAAATAATAATTAAAGGGAAGGTATGTTTGAAACTGCGTTAGTTTGTTTTCGTGAAGGTATCGAAGCGTTTTTG
>CAZLZP010000041.1:4654-6103 GCA_964564045.1 uncultured Rickettsiales bacterium | reverse complement strand
ACTGCTATGTATCTAATTAAAACTGATAGAAGAGAGCTGCTTGTATCTGTATGGGCTGGCCTGGGTTTTGCTGCTGTGCTAAGTGGTGTTGTTGCTCAATTTTTAGGTAAGCACAGGCATCAGGAATTATTTGAAGGCGTAATGGCAATGGTTGCGGCTATACTTGTTGCATCGCTTACTTTTTATGTGGCGAAGAACGCAAGGCACTTCAAAACCAACATACAAACTAAAATGGATAAAGCTCATGAAAAAGAGGGGTTCTGGCGTTTTGCGGCGGTATTCGGCTTTGTTATCTTAATGGTTGCGCGTGAAGGCGTGGAAGTTGCGCTTCTGCTAAATGTTATTTCATTCAAGTATGAAATGAATGCGAACCCAATGTATATTGGTGCCGTTATAGGTACAATTGCTGCAGCTGTGCTTGGTTTTCTGTGGATACGCTACAGCCACCTTATAAACATCGGAAAGTTCATGAAGGTAACTTCTGTGTTCCTGGTATTCTTTACGGTTCATCTTTTTCTGTACGGAATTCACGAGCTAGGTGAAGCAAAAGCGCTTCCATTCGTAAATAATCACTACTGGGCAGAGCTTACTGAAGATATCGTTAAAAAGGGCTTTTTCAGCTGGGTTATAACTTACGGCATGGTGTTCATTCCGGCCTGGTTCCTTGCGACCGGCTATTTAAACAGCCGCAAACTGAAGGCTCAAGCGTAGTAAGATTTGGTAATAAATTCCGCTTTGACATTTTGCTTTTTCCAAGTAGTTTCGTTTTCAATGAACCATTGGGAATATCATGAAACTTATCGCAGGAAACAGTAACCCTAAATTAGCGCAGGCTATAGCTAAAAACCTTAGAACAACGCTGATGAAGGCGGAAGTTACACGCTTCGCTGATCACGAGATATGGGTAGAAATTCAGGAAAATGTTCGTGGTGAAGATGTATTCCTTATTCAGTCTACATCATTCCCAACTAACGATAATATAGTGGAACTGCTTATATGCCTTGATGCGCTTAAGCGTGCATCTGCGCGCCGTATAACTGCGGTTATTCCATACTTTGGTTACGCAAGGCAAGATAGAAAGCCTGGGCCACGCACACCAATTACCGCTAAACTAATGGCGAACATAATTACCTCTGCCGGGGCAGATAGGGTACTTACGGTAGATTTGCACGCAGGCCAAATTCAAGGCTTCTTCGATATCCCTCTTGATAACCTATATGCGCAGCCGGTTTTCGTGCGCGATATAAAATCACGCTTCAAAAATTTAAACAATCTAGTAGTAGCATCGCCAGATGTTGGTGGTGTAGCCCGTGCCCGCGCCCTTGCTAAAAAACTTGATAATGCTGACCTAGTAATAGTTGATAAACGTCGTGAACGTGCTGGTGTATCGGAAGTTATGAACATCATTGGTGATGTAAAAGGCAAGGATGTTATAATCTGTGATGATAT
>CAZLZP010000041.1:0-4635 GCA_964564045.1 uncultured Rickettsiales bacterium | reverse complement strand
ACGCTGCAAAAGCCATCAAGAAAGAAGGCGCCAAGTCGGTTTCAGCTTATATAACTCACGGTGTTCTTTCGGGCAAAGCGGTGGAGCGCATAAAAGATTCGGTGCTCGATCTTCTTGCGGTAACAGATACCATTCCTTTATCTGCGGAAGCCCTGAAGCTGAAAAAGATAAAGATTGTAACCATTGCACCACTTATTGGCTCTGCAATTAAAAGTATCTCGGAAGAAACATCAGTTTCTGTTCTTTTTGATAACTAATTGTTATATATCAGGGTTTGAATCTATTTAATCTTGGTTTTTAACCAGAATGTTTTTGTCGTTTAAAAAAATACTAAGTTTGTTCAGCGCCCCTCATTCAAATAATGAGCTATCGGGCGACGTCATCTATAAAAACATAATGGAGATATTCCAGCAGGATATATTTTTGTCACTTAAATATTCTGGTGCAATAAAAGATCTTACGCTGCGCGATAAGGTTTACGGCACCAACCTGCTTGATACAATACTTCAAAATCTTTCATTCCGTGTTGCGGGCGAATTCTATGAGCTTTCAACTAAATCTCCCGGTGGGCTTGAAGCGCTGTACGATGATATTGAAAAAAAATATGGTGCGGCAGCAAATGATGTATTTTTAAAAACCTTAACATCAAATTTCGTTAGCTATGTGCTTACGGCGCACCCTACCGAAACGCTTACAACCCATGCAATTAACCTGGAAAGAAGGCTTTCCGAAGTAATGCACTCAACTGAGTTTAGTAAATGGGCAAAAACCGGTTTCAAAAAAGATTCAAAGGTGGTTTATAAACTAAAGGCTGCCATAACCGAACTTCAGTCAGATTTGGTAGCTAACGTGCCCAACACTAACCTTACTATCGAGAACGAAATAGTAAGGGGCGTTAAGCAAACCGAAAGATTCCACGACGCTACCGATATATTTCTGCAGGAACTATCCGATTTACTTCATGAAAAAACCGGAAAAGGTATAACGGCTGAGATCGTCGATAAATATCTAAGTGAGCCGCTGCATAGGGTTCTGGGCTGGATGCCAACAGACCAGGATGGTAAAAAAGATGCAAGGCCATACTTCATAGAAAAAAAATTATTCAAAGCTTCCAAGGTTGGATTAGAGCAGCAGTATATTGTGCAACTTGCAAAAATAGCGGCTGGCAGTTCTGATGATGGGCTGCGAGATGATATAAAAAATTCTATCGCAAAAATAATACAAACCTTTGGTGATAGCGAGGGTAAACTCGCCTCATTCTTCTTGTTGCCGGTAGAAGAAAGAGAAAGAATGGCAAACTCTTCTGATAAAGAAGATAAAAAGAATACCCCGGCTATAGGCCGGTATATTTACGATAAGCTTTATAAAGCAAATAACAGAAGGTTCGGCATCAACAACGAAGTAATATTGGTAATAGAAGAATCTGCTAAGCAGATAGTTGCCGCTGTAATGCATGGTAAGCCAATAAAGCCGTATGATGATATAAAAACTGAACTTAATAAAGATCTTACCGAAATAGATAAGAAATATTCGGCTATACTTCCGCTTCATAAAACTGATAACGGTGCGGTATGCAGGCATAATTCTGTAGTAGCACTTAAAGGGCAGGTTTACACAACCGGTAACGAAGCCTTACCTTCTCAGCTAAGGCAGAACTCGCGTGATGTAGAAAATGCACTGGTTTATGTTTTAAAAACTATAAGTAAAGAAACAGAGATTTCAGCTAACATGAAAGAGATGCTGAAACTTTTTGATATGAAGTCTGAACACCTCGATTCAATAAAAGATAATAGCGATAACGCCAGAAAGCTTGAGATAAAAATATTAAGGGATGAAGGGAGCCCAAGGGCTGGGGAAAGAAAAAGAGAAAGGGCCGATATCTTAGATTCTATTTCAGTTGTAGATCAGCAGCTGAACCGTACAAGAGCGAGGCTGGATGATATAATGCCCAAGGTTCTTGAGGAAATATCAAATAATAAAGAGGTAAAAACTGCCATTCAAAATTTTATAGCAGAAAGGGATGCAGATTATTTTAATGCCAGTAAGCCAAGAGACCTGGCAAGGAAATTGGTTTTGGCTGAACATCCTGAACTGGAAACTCTAGAAAATGATAGCAAAGGAACTGAAAAAGAAAAGGCGGCGAAAAGAAAGGCTCTTGCAGATAGTAAGCAGTTGGATATTGAAGTTTACGATAGACTTAAATCTGTTCAGATAATGGTGCAGAATCCGGAAAGGCTGCCGCATTACATTACGGCAGAGTGCGATGGCGCAAACACGTTGCTTGCTCAGCATATTTCCTGCGCTGCCTTCGTAGATGAAGGTAAAAAAGTTAAGAACATGATAATCCCGCTTTCTGAATCGGCAGAAACTATAGATAGGCTGCCAGATGCATGGGCTAAAATGTTGGAAAGCGAACATATAGTAGAGCAGATAAAAAGCGCTGGAAGAAAGCCGCCAACAATGTTCACCAAAGATGGAAAAGAAAGGCAAATGGTTATTGGCGATATACTTGGTGGTATGGGCCATAATGATAGTAATAAGAAGTTGTGGAGCAGATCGGTTATTTCAAGCTATATAATAATGTTTCCTTCAAGCGATATAATAAAAACCAATTCAGGCCCTGCCTCTAACTTCCTTATCGCTCAGGTTAAAAATCAGCTGATGCAGATTTTCGCCGAAAAAGGCATATATCTGGAGTTTCATGAAGGTGTTGGCTCTAACGTAATGCGTGGTAATCCTAAGCAGGGTTCAATGTTCACCGTTCAGGGAAGGGATGCAAGGGTAAGTCCGGAAGCAATAACTCTGCGCGATGCAAAGCATAAGGCAAAAATGGCGCGGCACCAATTACAACTTCCCCTGCCAGAGAGTAAAGACCCAAGGTTCAGCTATGCGAACGATGACCAGCTTACAAATCTTTATATTGCAAATAATGCTGAAAGATGGGGGCAGTATCGCGCAATGTTCACAAGAATGGGAAGAGCTTATCAGGAATTGTATGAACAGGCTTCTTTCGGAAAATATTTCTCATACGGAAGCCTTCAGGAGTTTGCAAAAATAGTTTCTTTCTCGGCAAGGCCAAGTATTAAAACGGGTGATAAGGCCGAACTAAGCATATACCCAAAAGAAACAAACGTAGAAGGCATACGGGCCATACAGTTTGCCGCAGCAACATCCATGCTGAACCCTCATGGCGGTATGATGATATTCAGTATATTTGAAGATAATAATGGCAAGTTCGATATTGAAAGATTTAACGCTATATTAAAAGACTATTCAAAAACAAAGCCCGGGGAAAGAAACCCTGTGCTGCAGGAATCTATAAACAAGGCTGCCTATAGCCTTGCGCTTGTGGATCTGGATAATTCATGGCGCATGTTAGGTTTTGAAAGAAAGAAAGGCACCGCGGGTGCTTATATTGAAATATCAGGGGAAAGACTAAAGCTTTCAGAAGTGGCTGAAGGCAGGCACGATAAAAAGATACTAGGCCATGTGAAGCAAAGCAATTTGTATAAGCACATTTCAGATAAAATGCCGGAAGATTACATGAAGAAGGTTGAAGATGAAGTTATTGCAATAAGAAGCCTTGCTGAAATGGATGGATACAATGTTAAATCGGCAAACTATGTTTCAATGTTGATGAAGGCGGTTAAAAAAGGAAAGACAGAAATAGCGCAGAGCGAGATAGGCAAATATAAAGGTTCATCTGAAGATATTGTTGATGCAATGCCGTATATGCATAAAGAAGAATTGAAACTGGCTAATGCCAAAACATCTGCCGCTTTCAGAAGGCTTGCAGATATTCACTTGCAGTTAAAAGAAGGTTCGCTGGAGCTTCCTACCAAAAAGAATAATAATATAAGCGAGGATGATAAGAATTATCCTTTATACAAAGAGCTATGCTATTTAATGGCGCAGGTAATGGAAAACCGCGAACGTGTTATTACGGCGCTATTAAGGCCAGAGCATGCGCAGGCAATAGAAGTGCAGATAGGAAGAAAATTAAATTCTTAAAACTTGTAAGGCGGGCAGTTAAGCCCCTTTGCTGAGTCGGTTAATATTTCGTAACCATCTTTTGTAACCGCTATAGTATGCTCGAACTGGGCGGATAAAGACTTATCGCGCGTGGTAACTGTCCAGCCATCAGTTTTGTTCAGAATGGTTTCAGCCTTACCAGTATTTATCATTGGTTCAACAGTGAAGAACATTCCTTCCTGCAAAATAATTCCGGTGCCTTTTTTTCCATAGTGCACAACGTTAGGGGCCGTATGAAAAATTTTCCCGATGCCGTGCCCGCAATAATCGCGCACCACAGAATAGCCGGCTTTTTCTGCGTGTTCCTGAATAACCGCACCAATATCGCCAAGCCTTGCGCCCGGTTTTACCTGTTCAATTCCAAGCATGGTACATTCGTAAGTTATTTGGGTTAAACGTTTCGCCTTGATAGGAAGTTTATCGCCAACCCAATACATTCTGCTGGTATCGCCGTGCCAGCCATCAACAATAACGGTAACATCTATATTTAATGCGTCACCATCTCTGAGTTTTTGTTCACTTGGAATGCCGTGGCAAACAACGTGGTTAACACTTGTGCAGATAGATTTCGGGTAGCCTCTGTAACCAAGCGGTGCAGGTATC
>CAZLZP010000040.1:5922-13243 GCA_964564045.1 uncultured Rickettsiales bacterium | reverse complement strand
ATGCTAACGGCGATGGTACAATTACCCGCGCAGAAGCCGATGCAGCGCATGATGCCAAATTCAAATCTATGGATACAAATGGCGATGGCAGCATAACCAAGGAAGAACGCGAGGCTCACCACACTAAAATGAAAGCTGAACATGAAGCCCGTCGTGCGGAATTCATGGGCAAGTATGATACCGATAAAGATGGCAAACTTTCTGATGGTGAAAAAGAAGTTATGAAGAAAGAACGTCATGCGGCCAAAGCCGCTGCACAACCTGCTGCAACCCCAGCAGCTGGCAACTAGCTTCTAACCATTTTAGAGTACTCACTCATTAGTTTACGTGTAACTTCGCCTACAGTGTAGGTGAAGTTACCGTATTTACCCGATATAGAGCCTATAGGCGTAACTTCCGCAGCTGTGCCTGTTAGGAATGCCTCCTGCCCTTTTGCAAGTTCTTCTGGCCCAAAGTGGCGTTCAACAACTTTATAGCCAAGGCTTTTTGCAAGCGCGATAACTGTTTGGCGCGTTATACCATTTAAAAAGCAATCGGCTATTGGCGTATGAATTTCACCGTTAACAACCATGAAGAAATTCGCACCCGTAGCTTCCGCAACGTAACCGCGATAATCCAGCATTATGGCATCATCATAGCCTTCAGCTACGCACTTGTTTTTTGTAAGGGTGCATATCATGTACAAACCAGCGGCCTTTGAAGATGTCGGCGCAGTTTCCGGGCTTGGGCGTTTCCAATCAGAAAAACCAAGTTTAAGCCCTTTCTTTAGCGCTTCATCGCCGAAATATGCAGGCCAGCCCCACGCCGCTACCGCAACGTGTATCTTCGCTTTATCAGCCAGTACCGCCATCTGCTCAGAACCTCTCCAGGCCAGCGGGCGAATGTAGCCATCTTTAACACCGCGCGCTTCACAGGCTTCTATGCAGGCCTTATCAAGCTGCTGGGCAGTGTACGGAATTTTCATTCCGATTATCTCGCCAGATTTTATCAAACGCTGGTTATGTTCAGTAAGTTTGAACGCCTTGCCGTTATAAATACGAATACCTTCAAACACGCACGAGCCATAGTGCAGGCCGTGGTTAAGCACGTGAACGGTTGCATCTTTCCATTCAACTAATTTACCATCGAACCATATTTTGCCGTCACGGTCATCGAATGGTTGTCCCCAATCTACTGATGTAATATTCTTCGTCATTTCATTCCTCACTAAGTACTAGGTACTTAGTACTTGGTTTTTTTTTAATAATTGTGGTATAAACATTTAACACAGAAATGCAATAACTTACGAATATGGATCATATTTTAATAGTTGATGACGACAGGAAGATACGTGAGCTTCTGCAGGAATACCTGAAAAATCAGGGCGTACAGGCTGATATGGCCGAATCTGCGGAAAAGGCCCACCAGCTTTTAATGCACCATAGCTATTCGCTTATTGTGGTAGATATAATGATGCCCGGCGAAACTGGCATTGAATTCACCAAGAAGGTGAAACACGAAAAAGACATACCTATTTTAATGCTTACTGCCAAAGGCGAAATAGCCGATAGAATAGAAGGCCTGGAAAGCGGCGCTGATGATTATCTGCAGAAACCGTTCGAGCCCAAAGAACTGTATTTAAGGATAGTAAAGTTAATAAGCCGTGCAAAAACAGGCAAAACCAGCATTAATAAAAATGTTGTGAAATTCGGTGATATGGAATTCAACCTGGAAAATCGTGCGCTTACAAAAGCTGGCGAAACTATATTCCTTAGCTCTACCGAATCTGACCTGCTGCATTTATTCTGCAGCAATATTAATAACCCGGTTGAAAGGACAGATCTGGCTAACAGGTTCCACGGCATTTCTGAAAGATCGGTAGATGTGCAGATAACCCGCCTTAGAAAGAAAATAGAAACCGACCCTAAAGAACCAAAATTTCTGCAAACCAGCCGCGGCAAGGGCTACGTGTTCAGGGTTTAAGGTCTAATCCACTGCAATAGCCTTCAATTTCTCGCGGAATTTGCCCTGCTTCCTTATTGAAGTTAGAGTTTCTTTACGCGCCTTTTTACCACCAAGCATTGAAGCCAGTATGTTCACCCCAGCAACGCAGGCCTTAAGGCCAAATTTGAATTTGCCATTCTTATCTGTGTAACCAAGTGCCACTTCCGTGATATCGAACGATATGAAGGTTTCATCCTGCGCAATATTCTCAAATGCCTCGTATGTATCTTCAGGCGATGGCCCTTCCGGCGATTTACCGAAGCGGTTTTTCCTTTCGTGCTCAGTATTACCAAGGGGCGTTCCGGTTTCCGGTAATGGCAAGTGGTCTATATCTGTGGAAAGTATTATTTTACCGCCCTGCCCTTTTATTTCATTTACCAGTTCAATAAATACTTTATCGAAAGTTTTTGCTTTTGAATTTTTACCATGAACCTTAGTGCGAATTTTGCCTTTTTCAGTATCGTGCATCTCGAAGCGCTCAAAATCTACACCAAAAAGATTCATAAGCTTTTCTTCGCGCTCATCCAGGTCTCGCGCACACATTATATGTATATTGCCGGGGTTTGCCCTTATATATTTACCCAACATATCTTCAATACCGCCAGTATCCAGCCCGCATGCCGCCGCCAAAGACATTCCGTGAAAATTACCGCTATCCGATGTGTTGGCTGTGTTGAAATCTCCGTGAGCATCAACCCATATTATATGCACTTTGTTTATTATGCTCTCTACTTTGTATTTCAGGTCTTTGCTTTCTTTTATCAAGCCTTCCAGCATGGCAGCAACGGAAATAAAATCGCCCTTATCTGCAAGCGCGTTTATTTTTAGCTTACTTATCTGGGAAATGCTTTTTGCGCCTTCCAATAGCAGCTCTTTCAAAACAGTAACGAACAACGAAGCCTTAACAGTTGGAAAACCCTGGGCATGATCACCGCCTATAGTTATTGGCACTCCGCCACGCCACATTACATTTATAAGCTCTAAAGAAAGATTAAGCACCGACTGATACACCGAATCGAAATTATTTATTTTGTTCTTTCTTGGCGAATCTTTATCTACCACCTTCACCATTTCAAATTTTTGCTGCACGCCATACTTACCGGCAATATGTGAATGTATAACTTTTTCGAATGCCACAGGTGTTCGTGAAGAAAACCCGCCAGATGAAGCTTTATTGGTTGGATAACCTAAAATATGTATATTACGGAATTCCATAGAACAGCTATATTATACCACAAAATCTAAGCAAAATCGTTATTGAATATTTGGCGGAATTCCAAGGCTTTTAACAATTCTGGTGGTAAAAAAACAAGAAAAAACTTGCCTTTTACTATAAAGCTATTAATAGAGAGTTTCTTTGAATTCCAAGGGTGGCTAGCTCAGCTGGTTAGAGCATCTGGTTTACACCCAGAGGGTCGGGGGTTCGAATCCCTCGCCACCCACCAAAATATAAAAACCCTGCTTGTGCGGGGTTTTTTATTTTTATGGGTAGTAGAGCGAGAATCCAGTTCGACAATTATTCAGAAAGAATAATTGGACGCCAAAGGCGCCCGAAGGGTGCGAAGCCAGAAGGCGAGCATCAATCCCTCGCCACCCACCAGAAATTTATTAAGGCTATAAGCGCAACAGCGCAGCTTTAGTAAATTTTTAGTAGATGTTGGGATGAGAACGAGGTTCGACAAATGACGCAGGCACCTAGTGCCGAGTAATTTGGATGCATTCAAATTAATTAAGAATTATGCATCAAAGCGAGGTTAACAAACCGAAGCTTGCACGAAGTGACAATTATTCAGAAAGAATAATTGGACACCGAAGGTGCCCGAAGGGTGCGAAGCCAGAAGGCGAGAATCAATCCCTCGCCACCATACAATAAAGATATTATCTTCCGTTACCTTTGGAAGATGGGCCTGGTTTTCTAGGGCCAGGAAAGCTATCTTCGTGTTCAGGGAAGCTATAGGTTTCTACCTTTTAGCTGAGCCAACAGTTTAGGGTCTAACTCACGCATAACTACACCTGTGGATTCTGCTGCAAAAGTAGTATCACCAAGATTTATTTGGAACTTTTGTATATCTTCTTTTATCGCTTTGGTTGCTGCCTGATACTGCGTATCATGCGCCTCCATATATTTGACTTTATCTACGCCATGAGCCTGTACATAATAACCAATCTTAGTTATAACATCGCAGCTTTGTTCACAGTTAGCCAAATACCCATCGCGATTATTAGCGATACGGAAGAATAGGTGGGCATTACGGCTGGCCATTTGTTCAAGATATTTTAGGTCGGTCTCGCCTAATATTTTGCCAGCTTCTTCAAGCAGTCCCATTTCTTTCATTGCACGAACCGTTGCCGGGCCCATTTTGCCATCCTCGGCTATTGTACAACCTTCATTCTTACGAGCTTTGTTTATGGCTACTTGAATATCGCGTACATGACCTGAATAAATATATTTAACATCTTTAACAGCTTCTGCGTACTCAGGTTTAGAAAGTTCAGTAAATACATCTTTTCTATGTTGTGCTTGCTGTATTTCAACAGCTTTATTAATCGCCATGCCTTTAGCTACGGTATATGATCGATATTCGAATTCATCCTGCGCTCTTTGTGAAGGAGTATCGCTCAGGCGTGCACTAATGCTTTTGTCGGTTATTGCACCCACAGCCCAGTCAGCAGCAGCATATATACCATATGCTGCACCAGTAGCAACTATTGCAGGACCTGCTGCTACACCAGTTAATACTGCACCAGTACCAGCTACCACCATACCAACAAGCCCAACATCGGCAGCAATCTCTTTATTTCTGCCTTCACGTTGTTTTTCTTTTAAAGCTTTAAATTCCTCCAGACTGCCAAACTGCTCTGCAGCTAAAGCAGCTGCAGCTTCCTCTTGCATCATCCCACCATTTATTATTTCCAGAACAGGGCCTGCTACTGCTGCAACTTTCCCCAAAAACTTAGCAGGTGGAGAATTTAGTAAAGCTCTTGCTGTGCTCATTCCTTCAGATGCAGCCATACCAAGATTTATGTTTGTAACACCAGTGATGCCACCAGTTGAATTTATCATTGCTGAAAGATGATCCGCACCTATAACGGCCACATTGCCTGCGGTGTTCATTAAGCGCGTAACTGTAGATGAATTTTCAGCAAGATTCGCCACAGCAGCAACTTCTGAAGGCATTCTTGCTGCATCGTCCAGAACATTAGCAGCAGGGGCCACTTCTGTAATTACCTCTGCAGCGGCAGCGTTCGGTTGTACAGCAAACTTAACCCTATCAAGAACATTACCTGGTTGATATGTGCCGCTTCGCGTTAGATTGGCCTGAGCCTGTTCAAATGTAATTGTGTTTGAGGTATTTATTACAGGAGTTTCAGGGGTTATTGTAATATGCGCGCTACCTGTAGCTGTTTCAGACCAGAATGTCATGTTTCTTGGTAGAACGCCTTTTTCTGCAAGAAGCGCTTCTGCCTGAGATGCAACTTCAGCTGATGATGCTTCAATTCTTACTGTACTTGCTACATCATCAACAACATTTAATCCTTGTGTTTGAGGAGGAGTTACCTGTTCTATTGTTTGATAGCCCAATCTGGTATCTCTAAGCTGTCCTGCTTCGCCAGCATTTTCAAGAACTGCAACTTCACCAGGAGTATTATTTATAATAACAGCCTGCTCTAAGGTTGCGCTGTTAACAACAGGTGGTTTTGCGGATAGTTCTAAAACTGCAGCAGGGCTGCCGCCTTCAATAACCTGAACACCGCTTGGTGCTGAAATATTTGGAGATGGCGCAGAAATTCTTGGTGCAACCGGTTCGGTAACAGATGCTTTTAATACTCTGCCGCTGCCACCTTTCGGCGCAGGGCCTTCCGGGGCACCAGCTTCAACTAATTCTCCGCCTAAAAGGTCATCAGCGTCACCTAAACCTCTTCTTACAACATCATCTGCTAAGCCACCAACACCTGCTTCAGCAGAAGCAGCTTGCCTTGCAATAGATACCGCATCATCACCTTGCGATAAAACCGCTCTTGTTAAATCTTCTGCGCTTCCGGCTAATTTTCCGCCAGCTCTTGCTAAAGCTTGTTCTTCAGCTAATCTTGCAGATCTTGCGGCATTCGCGGCATCATCTGTTACCTGCGCATCACTCATTAATTTTAATGGATCATCAATATTATCAGCAACCTGTGCTGCCTTTGCAGCCGTTGGAGTTTCTGGCACTGATTCTGGCGCAGCTTCAACCACAGCCTCTGGCGTATTTACTGCAGGTTCTGCCACAGGCGTTTCAACCGCTGCTTCAGTTACATTCTTAGGTGAACCATATTTGCCTTTAGGCTGCTTAGCCTTTAAATCAGCAGCTTTTTCAAACCTAGCTTCTGCTCGGCTTTCAAGTGTTTCAGCCTTTACTTCCAATCTACTCGCTTTACGATCCATTGCACCAGGATTCTGCTGCCTTTTATTTATCAGTTCCTGTTTTAATTGTTCTGCCTGTCTTTCAAGGTCTTCAACTTTACCTGTTAAGCTATTTGCTTTAGCTGGATCTGTCGTAAGAATGGCTTCCTGTGTTCTTGCTACTGCTTCAGCACGTATTTTTTGTATCTGAACTGTATCAAGTAATTCGGGGTTTCTTAACGCAGCGGCATCTGCTTTTAAACGTTCTGCAGCAGAAAGATATAAATTCCCCAACCTATCGTTGTTGTTAATAAAATAGCTGTTATCTAAGAACCAGTTGCCAAGTTTGTTTTCAGCCAGGCCGCCCAAGTTTAACGTTTTACCCAATAATTTACTTACAAATCTGGTAGGCGCATCTGTGTAGAAGTTCGTTTCAACAAAAAAGTTAGTGTGTCTTAAAGGATCAAGCCTTGGAATACCAAGATCGTAGTTTCCAAATCTACTGTAGACTGAATCACCCTTACCAAGGGGTTTAAGTAGAGTTTCTACTAACCCGGTTTCTCCGCTTGCGAATTTGGTTGCTGCAAGTTTTGTGGCATATGCACCACCGCCAACAATGATTCCTACTAATCCAAGGCCTTCGGCAAGATCAAGGTTCTTGGCAGCCCACTCACTACTATAAGCTTCGTATTTGCTTTTTCCACCTTCGGCAGGAACATCTTTCCAAACATCTTCAAGGCTTTTGCCCGTTTGTATCATTGCAGCCATTTCATCAGTTGTTGCTACAACCCTTGTTTGTGAAACAAATCCTGATCCTAAAGTATATTCAAAATTAAGTTTTTGCCCTTTTTGCAGGATAACTTCAACAGCCCCGCCTTTTTCGTTGGGTAATACTAATGCGCCTTCTGGTATATCTATTTTGTTAAATTTTTCGTCCGATATTGTTATAAGAAATTT
>CAZLZP010000040.1:4813-5912 GCA_964564045.1 uncultured Rickettsiales bacterium | reverse complement strand
GTTGTAACAGCTAAGGTTCCATTAAGGTCCAATCTTGTAAATGAATATGCTGGGGCCGGATTTCGTTGGAACAATGCAGCAGATTCTTTTATGAAATTATTATAATTCTCTGGAGAGGCATCGAGTGTGAAGTCGGTGTCTAAACTAGTTCCAGCAGTAGGTTGCTGTTGTATGTTATCTTTTTCGTTACCTGGCATAGATAATAATTACTCTGTTTTCGTTAGTACAATTGTACCATAAAATGGTTAAGAAAACGTTAACGAACCAATAAATACCCCTGAATCGAAAATTATATAAATCAATAGGTTACTATCTAGCTATTGCTTCTATAACTGGTTTAAGTGCTGTATCTGTTCTATAATCACTTGGATTGGCATCTGAAACAGATGGATTATTAATATCAACGGCTAGCTTGTTACCAAGAGTTGCCAACTGGCCTCTGCTATCAAGATCTTGTTTACCGCCACTTTGTACATAAGAACGCGCAAGTTGTGCAAGACCACCTTCAATATCAACACCAGAAAGCGCAGCTTTATCTTTGCCATCAATCATACCATCTGACAATGCTATTTTAAGTTTTTGAGTACCAGGATCCAATGTTCTTTCAGCAATGGTCTGTTGTTGAGTATTGGCCGGCTGATTGTTATTATGATCATGTTTACCGCCAAACATTCCAGCAATCTTAACTGAGAATGTTCTTAATAAAGCGCCCAACCATCCCATATTATCAAGCACTTTAGACCATATGCCAGATATAAGCTTTCTTTTATCAAGATCTTCAATGAAAGAGAAAGTAACATCAAAATCTTTCTGCTGAGTTGGAGGTAAAGAACCATAATTAACAACCTTAGCTTTCTTTACTTTATGAAATAGACCATTTAACTCTTGATCTGGCGTGTGCTCTGGTAAAGGCTCATCTACCACCATAGTTTTATAAACTGGCTGACCCTTTGCATCAAGCTCACCAGTCTTTACTTCAACAGTAACTTTGCCTCTGCCAGCATCTCTGGCAAATTGAGGGGTAGCAATTTTGGCAGCACCAATAGTTGCTTCTTTATTATAAACCTCATCCTCAGGAACAAATTGCTTTTTACCATCT
>CAZLZP010000040.1:3454-4803 GCA_964564045.1 uncultured Rickettsiales bacterium | reverse complement strand
TCTTGCCCTAGAACGTAATATCTATCAGTTCCTTTTTCTCTGTACGCTTTTGGCGGATTAGCAATATTATGAACCATTTCTAGCCCGTCTGCCTCTGCGGCGCTTATTCCCGGAGCAGTGGATTGTATTTTCGCTATTTTAAGCTCTGTTGGTATCCAGTATAAAGATACGGGATCAGAAGGGCTTGGGTTTTTGCCTGCCTTTGTTTCTCTTTCATACAAAAGTACCTTATCAACTTTTACAGAGGTGTAATCTGTAACGCTTTGCACCAATTCAACTGTGGATGAATTTGCCGCAAGTGCCTTGGTGGTTTCATCCAGTGTTATTTTTTTATCAATGCCAAGCGTTTGAAGGTATGTAAATGTTGCATCTTCAAGGTAAAAAACTCCTCTATCAACATTATCATCTTTTAGCCCAGCAAGCATCTGCTCGTGCGCAGAAAGATAAGGCCTTATTTTTGCCTGGAAGGTGGCATTTTGTGCCCTCATATCCTCAGTAAGCAGGCCGATCTTTTGTTGCTCTAAGCCGCTTGCATATGTCGAACGAGACTGGAATTCAGATGCTTGTCTAGATACCTGTTGTGCAGCTACGGTGAACCCACCTTGAAGTTGCGCCCCTAAATTTGAGTAAAGACCTTTTAGATCTTCAGTCGCAGCATCCACTACTAAACCTTGGAATTTTGCTATAGCGGTAACGTTATTAGTTCTTTCGTCGTTTAAAAGCTTTAATAACGCCTCTTTTCTCTGGCCAGGGCTTAAGTCACTAGTTAAACTAGATTTATATTTTTCACTAAGGTTTCCAAAGTTACCAGAGTTTACCTGTTCTATCTCGTCATCAATTGCTGCATTTCTTGCTATATACGGAGCCGCAGCCAAGTCAGCAATTTTCTTAACATCTGGTTTGTTAACGGTAAGTGGCTTTCCATCAGCACCAGTAACAGTTACCTGTTCAGGAGGCTTGGCGGCAGCATTATCACCTTGAGGGCTTGTACTAGGTACAGCAGCATTAGCTGGCTGAGGCACAAAATTACCAGTAGCTGAGGTGGCGCTATCAGTTTTTATTTCCTGCATCAATTTATTTTTACTGCCAAGTTCTTCTTTTTCCAGTGCGGAAAGAAGGAATTTTTTTTCTTTTTTTATCATATGGCCTCTTTGTTAATTGTATTATATCTTATAATAAAATTTTGTTAACATTAATTTACTTCACCTGCGTCCCGCCAGTTCTTGTAGTATCATTTAATTCTGCCTTTATATTAGTGGTCCATTTTGCTACTTCATCTTGTTTTGGTCCATTTACGCCATTTTCGTCTAACACCCCTGTTAAATTCTGTTCTTTCTGGAAAGAGCGTT
>CAZLZP010000040.1:0-3444 GCA_964564045.1 uncultured Rickettsiales bacterium | reverse complement strand
GCTTGGGGCCATATCAATGTAGGAGGCTTTAAGCTTGCCATCACTTTCGTCTCTGAACATATAAGCAGTTGAACCAGCCGGAACATTTTTTAACTGTATAGAATCGCTTGTTGCAGTTAACAGTGCAGCCTCACCACCATTACTTATTACAATACCTTTTTCATTTGGCAGAGTTAGTTTAGGCAAGTCGCTATTAAGTGTAATTATATCGACTATCTTTTTCCCTTGCAGATGCTCCATAACTTTTATGGCATCATCATTAACCTTATATTCCGGAAATAGCTTTTCGTAAGTTGCGCCCACTTTTCCAAAAATCGATTCTGCTGTATCCCAGGCTTTTCCTGTAATACCAGTAGCGTATGATGCAATGGCTGTAGCTACATACAAACCTATTCTTTTCACACTAAATTTTAGTGGAACTGTAGGTATTTTTTCTTTACCCGCTATATAATCTACTGTTCTTGCAACGGCATTATACAACCCAAGTGGTGGGGCAGCTACAAATTCTACTGCAGTTCCTAGTAAATCTTTTCCTATCTTTCTTGCCCCGGCACCAAAATTTTGTAACCTGGTGTTTTTAGGGCTTGAATCTTCATTTACCTTAAATTTACTGTCAGGATCAGCGCCTACAAACCAGCCAAGAACAGGAATCTGTTTTGCAAGTTTTCTAATAACTTTTTTTATCTTTCCTACTTCTTCGTTTGTTTTTGATGCCTCAAGAAGATTATCTGCCAGCTCTTCTACATCAATCGACTGGCCTATTTTTTCAGGAGTTAGCATAGATCTTGCTGTCATTCTTTCGAATACCTGCTTGAAATCTTTTGGCCCCTTCAATTCTTCCGGAGTAAAATCTCTTAAATATTGAACCAATATACCTGATTCATCTCTTTTAATATTTTTGGCACCAGCTTTAAGCTTTTCCTCTAATTCCAGCTGTTCTTGTGCAGTAATCTTTCTTGCTAGCTCAACGAATTCATTGATATTCCTTTCTTCCGGTATGTTTGCAAGCGGTCTTGCTAAAGCCTGCGCGGTTGTGTTCAATGTACCCGTAGGAACGCCTATCATTGCTGCCGTAACATACCCAAAGTAATCTTTGCCCGGGCAAGAAAGTCTTTTCACATTTATTGCTTCAACAGTATTACCAAGCTGATCCTCTATCCTTATATTTCCATTTTCATCCCGTACTGCCTCACCTTCTTTCCCTCTACCAGCTAGCTCATCTTCTTTTGTATATCTCTTTTTTGTCCATACATGCAGTATGTTTGTGCCGTTGTCATTTTCAGATAACTTTTTAAACTCACCTCCATCAGGCCCCTTTAACCCTTCAACCTTTACAGTGCCAACAAGGTTACCCAGTTTTATATTACTCATCCACTCTCTTCTGCCAACGCCAAGTGATAAGCTTAATTCGTATGCATCAAAATATTTATCAGCACTTCTATCAAAGTGCCTTGAGCCTGTTGTTACCATTGAAAATCTTCTGCGCACACCATAATTCAATGTAGCAGATATATCTGCTACTGAAAGAGTTTTTAATGCAGCCTCTGCATCAGCCTTTTTCCTTACGGGATCATTTTCATCTAATTTTAAAATATTAGGATCGGTGCTTTTTGCATTAGGGTTGTAATCTAACGGACGTTTGGTTTTTGCAAACATCGATCTGTTGGTTGGGTCTGCAAGATAATCTCTAGCTTTCCAAAAAACTTTCTCTGGCGCGCCATATCCAGAGCCATCTTCTTTCATTCTTTTTACTTCTGTTTTTACAATTGGAATCTCTAAGTCTTCTCTCACAGCTTCGTATATTTTTTGCATGCCTTTATCAACGTGAGCCCTTACCCATTTTGCAAGAATGTTGGTTTGTTGCTGGTTTTCCGATTCACCATCTAACGAGTTAATATAGAAGGAAGTTACAAGGTTACCCCATGTTTGGTTGGTAGCGCTTCTAAATTCGGTAAAAAGCTGAACAAGCTCATCATCCTCGATAACATTTCTTATATCTGCATCTAAGGAATCGGCTAGCTTTAGCGCCTTTTTTCTTTCTTTCTTGCTTCCCAGCCTTTTATTAAGATCCTCAACATCTTTCAACGCAGCCTCGCCCTGACCAGGACGTAATTTTTCAATTTCTTTTATTACCTCTGCTCGAAAAGCATCATCTTCTGGTAATAAACCGAACAATATTGTTTTATCCTGGCTGTTAGTGTTCTGGTGTAATTTTAATTCTCTTAATAACCTCAAATCTCTATTTTCTTCGCCGGTTAACATCATTAGTGGTTGTCCTGCGGCTAAAATTCCCTCCGCGAAGTTGAATCTATCAATAGCTATGGCAAGGCCTAAGTTCCTGGTTTCTTCACGTATGTGTCTTATGGCATCAAGCTGGTGTTGTGGAAGTTCTATTTTATCTTTGTAGTATTGAGGGATATCTTTATCTTTTAACGTGTTCCAAAGCCTTTCTTTTGCATAAAGATAATCTATAACATCAGTGAACTGCCCAGCATCTCCACTAAAAACTCTCACAAAATCTTTAGCTATTGTTACTGAATGTGCTGCACTCACGTTATCTAATTCATCCTCTTCTTCTTCCAACAGTTTTGCGAAGGTGGGATGAAGCTTTTTAACTACATCATACTCATTAAGAGTACTAGCTTTACCTATGTCTTTCATTGCATCTTCAAATTCCTTAGCCTTACGCTCGTTTTCAGCGGTTAAGGCTTCTCGCACCTCTTGCGTGGCAAAACCCACTATAGTATTTGTCGGTTTTTTGGGGCCAGATGTATTCAAAGAAGGGTTTGCAAAAGGATCACGTAAATGATCCATATCGGTTTTGATAAAACCATCAAAAACACTTCTGCCATCAACATCTCTAACGTTAAGTGTATTTAGTTGTAATGTAGAAACAAGAGTGGCTCTTAAAGTGGCAAGACTTAGTGCATAAGTTCTATCAGCCTGAGAAATAGTTTCTGAGCCAGGATTGGAAAGGGCGTATTTACCCTTTAAGGCATCACCGATACCCAATATACTTGCTGCTGCTAATGCGGCGGTTCCTAAAGCTCCAGCTGCGGCAACGACCATAAACAACTCCTAATTATTTCTTATAACCTTAATTATAACACAAATTGGTTAAAATTTGATTAACGAAATGCATTTTTTTTAGGCTATTTTGTACGATATTTGGCATTTTTAACTAAAATTAACCTTTCGTTAACCTTTAAGGCTCTTAATGGCCTCTACAAATAAGTCATCTAATTCTGCGGTTGGGGTATTTCCTGAACCCTGAAAAAGTACTACGCCGTATTTTGCAGGTTCAATGAATTCGCCTTTTTTAATTTTTTCCTGCATAGAATTGTAATCAGATTCCTTCATAAAAAGATAAAAGAAATTCTCTTTACCTTCTGCATCAGCAATTACTATGAAGTGTAATCTTGCTCCCCTTTCTGAGATTATTTT
>CAZLZP010000039.1:9993-13555 GCA_964564045.1 uncultured Rickettsiales bacterium | reverse complement strand
CAGCAATCAGCTTCAAAGTGAAATAAAAGGCTTGAAGGTTCAGCGTCAGGCTACCTATCAGCAAATGAACTATGCCGATAAGGAAATTCAGGCGGTGGAAACACTTCTTGCCAGCGGTAACACTACTATGTCACGTTTACTTGCGCTTAAAACCCGCCGTTCAGAAATTGAAGGCCGTATCGGCGAGCTTAAATCTTCTATAGCGAAAGGCGAGCAGGCCGTATCGGAAAATAAACTGAATGTAATTAACCTGCGCAATGAAAACCAGAATGAGGTAGCGGAAAAGATCAAAGAAGTTAAATCTAAGATAGATGAACTTAAGCAGCGCGGCGGTTCAGCTACTGATATTCTTTCGCGTACCGAAATTCGTGCGCCTATTGCCGGCATTGTGAAGGACATGAAATTTAAAACCGCCGGCAGTTCCGGCGTTATACCGCCAAATGCGGAAGTACTTACAATCGTTCCTATAGGTGATGAAATGATAGCCACGGTTAAAATATCCCCGAACGATATTGATGTTGTGCGTAAGCCTAATTTAAAAACGCGCGTACGTTTATCGGCATATTCTGCAAGGCACATTCCAATGCTTGATGGTGTACTTACATATGTTTCTGCAGATAGCTTCACTGATCCGCAAACGCAGCAAAGCTTCTACAAGGGCAGGGTAAGTATTGATATCACCCCGCTTAACAGATTTTTGGCTGATAAAACTAACGTAGATCATGATGCTTATCTGTATCCGGGTATGCCGGTGGAAGTATATATAGTAACGGGCGAGCGCTCACCAGTTTCTTACCTGCTCGACCCTCTGCACAACGATCTTCGCAAATCTTTCAGGGAAGAGTAGGCTAGAATTTCTTTATTGCTACGGTCATGCCTTCAACGGTGGGGATTATAATTCCATCGTACTTGCTGGTATCGGCCAGGCGGCGGTTGAACTCTTTCATCACCGGAATTTCCTTGCGGTATTTTTCTTCTACTTCATCCTCGTAAACCTGTCCGAACAGAAATGTGTTATCGCCAATTATCAGCCCGCCTTTGCGTAAATTCTTTTCCGCCCAATCTAAATATTTACAATAGCCGCCTTTTTCAGCATCAATGAACATTGCATCAAACGGGCCGTTCCCCTCAATTGTTTTTAGCATTTCGTGAGCATCGCCAACAATAACTTCAATCTTATCGTTTACATCGCTGTTCTTAATATTATCCTTCGCAACCTGCGCGGTTTTTTCATCTCGCTCAAAGCTGTAAACTTTTCCGCCTTCTGGTAATGCGCGCGCCAGCCAAATTGTGGAATAGCCAACCAGTGTTCCTACCTCTACAATTTTCTGTGCGCCGTGTAATTTAAGTAAAATTTGAAGTAGCTTGCCTTCATCAGCCCCTACATTTATGGCTCGTAAATTATTAACCACAATAGATTGTGTTACGGCCTTTAAAGTGGTATCCTCTGGCGCAAATAACCCTTTGATATAGCTAATTCTTTTTGAATTATTATCTCTTTTATACAACATTTTAAAAAATCGCCTTTTTTATATTGATTTTGGTTCATCCATTACTAAAAGCATGGTATAATAATAAACCAACAAAAATAAAAAACACGCATTTTAAATGGCGATAGAGATACAAACACAGGCAGTTCAGAATTCTATACTTCAGCAGGGCAACACCCAGCAGAAAAGCATTTTGAAGAATGATACTATTCAAGATAGTATTCTTGGTACGAATAAGAAAGATGATGAAAAGAACGACAAGGAGAAAGATAAGATAACCTTATCTCCCGCGGCGCAGGCATTTTTAAACAACACAAACACAAGTAACGATAACGAGAAAGCCACCGGCTTTTCGCAAGATAGTCTGGAACGTCAGTCGCTGGCATTCCGTGGTTTGGCGCAAATAGCACTTAGACGTGATCTTAACGATAACGAAAAGAGCCAGCTTAACGATATAAGAGCTAACTTTGCGGAAGCTGGCATAGGCACTGATTCCGGAATTTTAAAACTGGCGCAGAAGAAGCTTTCTGAAATTCAGGCTGAAGCGCCTGAGCTGGTGCAGCTGCTAAACAGTAACGAAATCACTGGCGGTCAGTTCAAGAAACTTAACAGCATAAACCAGCTTTTGAATAACTCTAACGGCTTTGGTTCTGAACAGGTGGAAGGTGCGCTTCAGGTGCAAACTGATCAGCTTACTAAGCAGTTTGAAGAAATAGCATCACAAAGTGAGAACCAGAAGCTTTCGCGTGAAAGGCTTAACAACCTTCAAACCATCCAGAACCAGATATCACAGATACAGGGTTTTAGGCTTAACGTGAAAGATACTGTTGGCCCTGATGGCGTAGTTATCTAGTTCGTTCTCTCTACCTTAACATTTTCAGCTATGTTCCTTGCGGTATCTTGCCATATGCCTAAATCTGCCTGAGGGCAGGTAAAGTTCAGGAAAAAGAAATTGTTTCCAACATAGCGGAAGGCCATCATGTTATAAAGGTTATCGCCATTTTTGTTTGGTAGAATAACTTCAATAACAGCTAGCGTTCTATTTCGTATAACGTCGCTGCGAATGAATCTGGCGGTGGGGTATGCCTTCATCAGATCATTTTTCATATCGCGGAAGAAATGTATAATAGATTCTCTATCGCCAACATTACTGGTAAGGTTAAGCGCAAGCATTGGGCGTTTTGTATTATCAGTGAACACGTACTTCGGGTAATTTGCCGGGTCGGGGTATTTTTCGGCGATAAAATTCTGGTCGGCGGCAACAAATGTGGAAGGAATCTGAACGGAAACGCTATTACCGAAAAATCTTTGCGGAGCCAGTGCGTAAGGTATCTGCTCTGTAACAACTGTGCGCCCTACTGTACCAGGAATGCCAGGTATAGAAGCAGGCTGCGCGGTTGCTGTTATGCTTGCCAGGCAAAAAACAGATGCCAAAAATAATTTTTTCATAAAAATCCGTTTATAGTTTATGGTTTATCGTTTATCGTGCTTTCGGTCAACGATTAACGATTAACGATTAACGATTAACGATTATGCTTATAGCAATAGATGGTCCGGCGGCAAGTGGTAAAGGTACGGTGTCTAAGCAGATAGCCGCTCACTTTGGGCTGGAATATTTAGATACCGGCAGGTTATACAGGCTGGTGGGTTTCAATTTGCTAAAGCAAATTAAACCTGATGAAAAAAAATCCTCAGCTCCTCAGTTCCTCAGTTCCTCAGTTCCCTTAGCTATTAGAATCGCCCAAAACCTAAACCTCTCGAACATCAACAGCGAAGAGCTTGAAACGGAAGAGGTAGGCGCGGCGGCTTCAATAGTATCGGCTATACCTGAAGTGCGTGCGTCGTTGCTGGAGTTTCAGCGAAATATCTCTAAAAGCCCAAAAGGCGCGGTGCTGGATGGTCGCGATATAGGTACGGTGGTTTGCCCAAATGCCGATTTCAAGTTTTATATCACTGCACAGCCGGAAGCGCGTGCAAAAAGGCGGTTTTTACAGTTGCAATTGCGCAATAAAAATGTTAAAGAAGCAGATATTCTGCGTGATATTATCGTGCGGGATGAACGTGATAGTGGG
>CAZLZP010000039.1:0-9983 GCA_964564045.1 uncultured Rickettsiales bacterium | reverse complement strand
CAAAATAGCGCCGCTTATTCCGGCTATGGATGCCATATATATTGATACTACAAATATGGGCATCGAGCAGGTTTTTGAAAAGGTGCAGGGGGTTATTAACGGATCTCAGCGCAAGTGCTAAACTTGTGTAATAATAAAGTTAAAATTCAAATGGTTATATAATTCTTAAGGAATCTTGGTTCCATTAACGATTTATTAACCTTTTTGGGGTATAATGAGGCTGAAAGAAATTAAGGGTTAGGGGTAAAAATTAATGCAAGCTGATGCTTTCTTAAAACATTTAAAGCCTGGTACAGATTTAAAAAACATTGCCCTTGGTGATGTTCTATCAGCTGTTCTGAGGAGTAATTACTTGCGTTATGCAGCTGGTGTTCCTGGTGGTGGTATTGGTAAACAATTGGCTTACTTTAAAAGATGGGATATTCCTGTCAGCAACTCTGCTTTTGAAACTAGCAGTGTTGCAGAGTTAATGGGCTTTCTAAAGTCTTCCCCTGAACCGGGAGTAGCCTGTACTTACAGTACGCACATGATAGGATTTGTTCAGGCCGCTGGTATGATGGATTATCTTTGTAAAAAAGCGCGTATCCCGGCTATTGCATTGATAGGCGGTAACGTTGATGGTCAGACAACACGTGGCAACTTCCAGAACGGTGACCCGGACGAATATCGTAGTCTGTTCGGTAATAATATGTTCCTTATAACCAAGGAAAAAGATCCTAATCGTTATATCGAAAGGATGATAACCGAATTGCAGCCAATGATGCAGAGAATGATTCTGCAAGGTACTTCAGGAGTTGTGTCGCAGCCTTATAATTTAACTTCAGAAAAAACTGCTTTTTCATGGAGCGTTCTACAAGAACTTATGGCAAGTCCCAATATATCTGCTCCGCCTTTAAGTGGGGAAGCCAAGGCGCAATGTAACAGAATGCTAGAGCTATATGCCGAAGAAGGCTCCAGGGTTGTATACTTGCCCCTTTCAGGGTTTGCTAATGCCGATCGTCTTAGCGGCAATCGCTCTCTAGCAGGGTTCCATGAGCTTTCTGAGCATAAAATGGTCGGAAATGTTATTGTTGATCCGGATAACGCACATCTTCTATCTGGTAAACCAATAGAATTCGTGCCGCCGTCTCACGTTTACGATGCTAATATAGATACTGCGGTAAGGAAGTTTAACATAATAGTTTGTATAGGTGGTGGCCCTAATGCTGCCGTAAGCTTTAATAGAGCAGGTTTATCAACTTATCAGAATCGTGCCCAGACAGGAAGATTTTTCATGGTAGATAGTGCAGAAAATCTGGTTGAATGGAAAAAAGAGTTTCCGAATATAATAGGTATAGAAGCTGATCCGCGTTCTTTTATTGAGCATATGAACCAGCAGGATTTTTCAGGCATAAACACGCAGTTAAAATATCAGATAGCGGTGGGTGCTGCAGTTGAACTTAGAAAAATGACTAGTGAAGGTGCGCTTGTAAATAAAGATGGTAGTCCAATTGCAGGTGCGGAAGAGATGCGAAATATACATATGGCTATAGCCAGTGGATTAAAACAAGAAGAGGGGCGGGTGTGTATAATTCTAGATTCTGGTAATTCTCCAGGAAAAATGTTTAAATACTTGGATTACAGTCGTCAAAATAAGATGGATATCATTGATGCTAATGAACTTAAGAATTTGCCATCAAGTAAGGTTATTTATGGGGATGAAGGGATGCTTGGTTACGTTGCTGGTGCGGCTATAGGTGCTATTAAAAGCGGCAAATACGATAAGGTTCTTATTATTACTGGTGATGGCGGCGCTAGCTATATTAGTAACGGTGAATGCGCAATAATAAACCAAGCTTCCAAAAAGCATAATACAGCCACTAATCTTTTAGTTTTTGCTAATGGTGGACACCTATCTGTAGAGGCATCTTTCCCGTTGGGTGCTGATAGCGACTATATTAAGCGCCTTGCTTATGAAGAAACCGTTAAAGAAGTGGTAAATTATCATAATCTTAGTGCGGTTATACCAGGTGCAAGAAGTAGCTTGGTGGAGCCTACGCCCAATCATATCGCTGAAGCCATTCATCAAGGCTTTAAAGAACCGGGACTTAATGTGCTGCAATCTGATATCCACAGTATACAAGCCACTAAGTTATGGACTAGAGCATAAAACCTGGATTTAACTCATTGTTCTTACTGCTGTATAATACCCCAACTTTCCCCTTGCAATTCCCTGGAAAATAGGTAAAAAGGCCGTACTTTACGGGATATTCCCATAAGTTAGGCATTATTGAAGCTTCTGCATAATCTACAAGGTTCATTAGTGCATTATTAACATAGCCCCAGTTGCAGTTGGGTTCGGAATCAAGAGATCAAAGATCATCTATTCCACAAGGAGACTAAAAATGGCTAAAGCACGCGTTGCACAGGTACAATTCGACCCTAATTATTCAACCGGGGAAGATTTCGCAAAATTATTTGCAGTAAACAATATAGAAAAACTTGAAGAAGGCTCAACGGTAAAAGGCGTTGTAGTTAGTATGGATGACGAGGCCGTGATGATCGATATCGGCTTTAAATCTGAAGGCCGTGTGGCTTTAAAAGATTTTCCTCAATCGGAAAAAGATTCACTTTCAGTAGGTGATGAAGTTTCTGTATTCGTTGAACGTCTGGAAAATTCATCTCAGGAAATAGTTCTTTCCCGTCACCGTGCGGTACAGGAAGAGAACTGGAGCAAACTTGAAAGAACATTCAATAAAACTGAGAATGTTGATGGCGTTATTACATCTAAGGTTAAAGGTGGTTTCGTTGTAGATCTTGGTGGGTGCCTTGCATTCCTTCCTGGTTCTCAGGTTGATGTTCGCCCTATAAAAGATATCTCTCCACTTATGAACATAGTTCAGCCGTTCCAAATTCTTAAAATGGACAGGCAGCGTGGTAACATTATCGTTTCTCGTCGTGCTATCATGGAAGAATCTCTTACTTCTGAGCGCGAAGAAGTGCTTAACAAAATCAAAGAAGGCGATACTGTTGATGGTGTTGTTAAAAACATTACCGATTACGGTGCGTTCGTTGATCTTGGCGCAGTTGATGGTTTATTACACGTTACAGATATATCATGGAGCCGTATCAATCACCCTTCTGAAGTACTTAAAGTTGGTGAGAAAATATCTCTTAAAGTTATTAAGTTCGATGAGAAAACCAAGCGTATATCTCTTGGCCTTAAACAGCTTAAGAACAACCCATGGGATAACTCTGATGGTAAATATGGTGAAGGCACCAAGCATAAAGGTAAAATTACCAACATTACAGATTATGGTGTGTTTGTTGAACTTGCTTCAGGAATTGAAGGTTTGGTTCACGTATCAGAAATGTCTTGGGGCAAGAAGAACGTAAATCCTTCTCAATTGTTCAAGAAAGGTGATGAAGTTGAAGTGATGATCCTTTCTATCGAACCTGAGAAACAGCGTTTATCTTTAGGTGTTAAACAGTGCCAGGAAAATCCTTGGAGCGGTTTCGCTGCAGAACACAAAAAAGGTGATGCGGTTGAAGGAACTATCAAATCTATTACAGATTTCGGTCTTTTCGTTGGTTTTGATAAACACCCTGAAGCTGATGGCCTTGTGCACATTGGCGATCTTTCATGGTCGGAAAAAGGCGAAGAGGCTATTAAGAAATTTAACAAAGGCGACAAAATTCAGGTTCTTATTCTTGATCTTGAACCTAACAAGGAAAAGATCGCCCTTTCTGTTAAACACTTAAGCGAAGATCCAAACTCTTCAGCTTTTGATGCGTTCGAGAAAGGTAAAGTTTACACGTTCAACGTAACCGGCATTAAAGATGATGGTATC
Organism: uncultured Rickettsiales bacterium; assembly: GCA_964564045.1. GTDB lineage: Bacteria > Pseudomonadota > Alphaproteobacteria > Rickettsiales > UBA8987 > JAMHZE01. The sequence goes on along the minus strand of CAZLZP010000039.1, from coordinate 6,153 downwards.
GTTGTTCAGGTTTCTGAAGGTATTACATCATTCATTCGCAAGAATGAACTTTCTAAAGATAAAGTTGAATGCCGTCCGGAACGTTTCTCTGCGGGTGACAGGGTTGATGCTAAAGTTATCGGCTCTGACAAGAAAACTCGTGATCTTAAACTTTCTATCAAAGCATACGAAATGGATGAAGAGAAGAAAGCTATTGATAAATACGGCTCGGCAGATTCAGGTGCGGCACTTGGCGGCATACTTGGTGATGCGCTAAGCAAGGCTAAAGCGAAAGCTTCTGATAAAGAAGAAAAAGCTGCTGCTAAGGCTAAAGCTGAACCAAAAGCTGAGAAGAAAGAAACTAAGAAGAAAAAATAGTTCACAAGTGCGCAGTTCACTAGTTCACTTAACTGTGGGCTTTGAACTGTGAACTTAGAACTGAAACAACTAGGAGAATAAAATGGCTAGAGTAACAATTGAAGATTGCTTAGAGAAAGTAGAAGACAGATTCGAGCTGGTAGCACTTGCTGGTCAGCGCGCGCGTAATATCGCTTCTGGTGCTCCACTTACTATCGAGCGTAAAGGCGAGAAAGATGCGGTTATATCTCTTCGCGAAATAGCTGAGGCTACTATTGTAGTTTCACAGCTTAAGGAAGACCTGATAAAATCTCACCAGAAAGAACGTGATGCGGTTGAAGAATTCGTAGCTCCTGCAAATAACAACGATTCTATCGAGATAGATGCTGAAGAAGCTGATATTGCAGCGGCAATAGCAGAAGCTTCAGAAAAAGGCGTTGATCAGGGCGAAGAACTTGAAGGTTTCAGCACTGGCGATCAGCCATTCGCAGCCGATAACGTAGAAGCGCAAGACTAATTGATTCTATAAGTTGATTTTTCTATATTATTTAAGGTAACCCCGGCAACTGTCCGGGGTTATTTTTTGCCTTATATTATACTATTAGGTACATTTCCCTACAAAAACGCTCAGATTTAAGCTATATTAGCTATAATTTAGGCTTTTGGCTAACAGCTTTTCTTTGTCTGTTGTTAGCTTTCGGCCGTTAGCTGTTAGCTTAATTTATGGAAATTCGTACCGAAAATAACCCTAACCTGGTAGTGCCTGAAACTGCGCCTGCAACAACTGTGTGCAGCATTTCCCTTGCGCAGCACTTAATGGAAACCATTGCCAGTTATAACCCTGATTTTGACAGGGTCTACGTTCAGAAGGCGATAGATTTTGCCATTAAATACCATGCCGGCCAGCTACGCGCCGATGGTCAGCCGTACTACACGCATCCTATTGAAGTGGCCACCATACTGGCGGAATTCAAACTTGATGTTGGTTCAATAGTAACCGCGCTGCTGCATGATACGGTGGAAGATACCGAAGCCACGCTTGATATGATAAAGAAAGAATTCGGGCCGGAAATTGCTTACATTGTTAATGGTGTTACCAAGCTGGAAAAAATAAATTTCCGTACTGATACAGAACGTCAGGCAGAAAATTTCCGCAAGTTCCTGCTGGCGATATCTGATGATATCCGCGTGCTATTCGTAAAACTGGCAGATAGGCTGCACAATATTCGCACACTGCACCACATTAAAAAAGACCACAAGCGTGAGCGTATCGCCAAGGAAACCATGGATATCTACGCGCCTCTGGCTGAGCGCATCGGTATGCACAGAATAAAGGTGGAGCTGCAGGATTACGCCTTCCGCGAACTGTATCCCGATGCCTACGCATCGGTAATGAATCGGTTGGAATACTTGCGCAAGATAGACGATAACGTTGTAGTGCGTACGATTGAATCTATTAAAAAAGGTTTGGAATCGGTTGGTATACAGGGAGAGGTTACTGGCCGTGAGAAAATGCCGTTCTCTATCTGGCTTAAAATGCAGAAGAAGAATATCGGTTTTGAAAGTATTACAGATGTTATCGCGTTCCGTGTTATCGTTAATTCGGTTGATGAATGTTATCGTGCGCTTGGTACAATTCACGCAAGGTTCCGCCTTGTGCCCGGGCATTTTGATGATTACATTTCAGTGCCGAAGGCAAATAATTACCAGTCTATTCACACAATAGTTATGAACGACGATATGCAGCGTATTGAAATTCAGATACGCACTAAGGAAATGCATGATATCGCCGAATATGGTGTTGCCGCACACTGGAGCTACAAGCAGGGCTTCACCTATAATATCGATGGTTCGCAATATCGCTGGGTACGCCAGCTGCTTGATATTCTTGAGAACTCGAACGACCCTGAAGAGGTAATGGAGAACACGCGTCTTGAAATGTATCACGATCACGTGTTCTGCTTCACTCCGGGTGGCGATCTTATCGTGCTGCCGAAGGGAGCAACCTCGGTAGATTTTGCCTTTGCGGTGCATACCGGCGTTGGCCGAACAACTGCAGGAGCCAAGGTTAATGGCCGTGTAGTGCCGCTGCGCACTAAGTTAAAGAACGGCGATCAGGTTGAAATTATCCAATCGAAAGTTAACAACATTCAGGCGGCATGGGATAATTTTGTTATCACCGCTAAGGCCCGCGCTGAAATACGCCGCTTTGTACGCCAGCAGAAACTGGGCGAGTATGAAGTGCTTGGCCGTTCGGTAATAAACCAAATGTTCATGCAGCATGGCGCCGAACTTGACGAGAAAAAGATCGGTGATCTGCTAGAGCAGTTCAAAAGAAAGAACCTCAGCGAATTTTATTCTTCAGTGGGTGAGGGCACTTTATCCCGCACGGAACTGTTGAAAACCCTTTTCCCAGAATCATCATTTGCGAAAAAGGAAAAGATTGATGGAGCCTACACTTCTGAAGGCGCTGAAATAAATTTGAAAGGTCTTACAGAGGGCATGGCGGTTACTTATGCTTCATGCTGTTCGCCGCTTCCGGGTGAGCGTATAGTTGGCATACAAATAGCAGGTGGCGGTGTTATGGTTCACGCGGCAGATTGCGCGCAGCTTGAAAACCACGTAGATGAACCGGAGCGCTGGGTAGATTTAAAATGGGACCAGAAGAACGAGGAAGGCTACTACCGTTCTCGCCTTGATGTAAAAGTTCAGAACAAAAAAGGAGCTTTGGCGGAAATTGCGAAAATGTGCGCCGATCAGAACGCCAATATTTATAATCTTCGCATTCAGCAGAAGGGGCAGGATTTCGCCCGCATGATACTCGATTTAGAGGTTCACTCTATAACCCACCTGCACAAAGTAAAACAGGCACTGAAATCTCTGGCCATTACGCATAGCGTTAAAAGATATAAGGGCTAAATGCAAAGAGCTTTCACATTGGTCGAACTCGCTATTGTGCTTATTATCATGGGTTTTATCGTATCAGGTATTTTCGCAGGACAGGAACTCATTAAGCAAGCCCAACTTAGAAAACATGTAAGCTCGATAAATGAGGTTAATCTTGCTTGGTTAACTTTTCAAAGCAAGTATAACGGTCTGCCTGGAGATATTAAGAACCCTACAAGATTTCTGCCAGCTTGCTATCCTCTTGGCACAGGCTGTGATGGCTGTCCTGGGGATATTCAGGGTGATGGTGATGGTGTAATTTCAGGTATAACAACAGATGGTAGTAGCGCTGAGGCTCATTGCGTTTGGTTTCATATGCTGCACTCGGGCCTATATCCTCACATTAAACCTATGAGCGCTTCTGCTATATATCCTTCAGTTCCTCCAGTTGATGTCAACTTTACGAATGAGGGCTACTATTACGTATACTGGCCGGTAGATAGCAGTTTATTCATGATAGTGCTATCAGAGATTGCCTCTCAATATAACAGAAAAAGAAACGCATGGGGCGTTGGGCTTACTCTCCTGCCAGAGCAGGCCTACAGCATTGATGTAAAGCTTGATGATGGTAACCCGTGGAGCGGCATAGTAAAAGGATCTACAAAAAATTCGTCTGCATGTATCAGCAATGTTAATGTCGATCAGAGTATATGTGACGGTGTATTTTGTCCCACTGCTCTGTCGCAATATATCTTTACTTCAAATACTAATGATTGCGGTATTATGTTGCCTCTGGATTAAACCTCAACAGCCCCTTCCATCTCCACCGGGCCAGTCATTATTACGTGGCCATCTGCTTCTCGCCATTCAATAACCATGCCGCCGCCGTGGGTTTTAATATTCACTTTGCGATTAACCAGCTCGCGTGAAATAGCTGCCACTGCCGCTGCGCATGCGCCAGTGCCGCAAGCCAGTGTTTCGCCCGCACCGCGTTCAAACACGCGCAAGTTAATATTATTTTTATCTACCACCTGAGCAAAGCCAACATTTGCGCGCTGTGGGTATAGCGGGTGATATTCCAGTTCTTTACCTAAGCCTTTCACATCAATTTTTTCTACATCTTTATCAGTAGTAAAAACCATATGCGGGTTACCCATACTAACTGCAAAAGGTTTTGCAAAACTTTCTACGTCTATCGGAAGGGTTTTTATATCAACATCTTTCGCAAGCGGAATTCTTTTCCAATCAAAAATAGGCTCGCCCATATCTACCGCAACCATATTCTTTCCGGCCATTTCGCCGCTTAGTATCGCCGCTTTGGTTTCAATTTTTACTTTGGTTTTACCTTCATCATTCATCAGGCTTGTAACGCAGCGGCTTGCATTACCGCAGGCATAAACCTCGCTGCCATCGCTGTTATAAACCAGCATGGAAACATCTGCCTTATTAGAATTGCCAAGCACAATTAACTGATCGCAGCCTTTGGTATTTTTGTTTTCACGTGCGCACAAACTTAAGATATTCTCGTGTGAAAAGTACGAAACGTCGGAATGCTTTCTTGCATCATAAATAAGGAAATCATTCCCTAAGCCATTCATTCTGATAAATTTCATTGCCATTTTTTCAGCCTCTGCCACAATTAAGATAGTTAATTATATAATTAAAAAAGCCCGGAATTACAATGTGGAAATGGATTTTAGCGTTATTGGTGATCTTTTTACTCACCTGGATATTCGCCAAACAGTATGTGCCGCAGCAAATAAGGTACTCTGGCTTTGGCGAAATGGCTGATGTTGTACTGTTTCCGCTGGAATATAAAATTGAACAAGGTTCTTTCAAGGGCGGTAAGTTTGGCCGTTCAGTTGTTAACCTTACTGAGCAGAAGTTTCGCCAGATAATGGAAGGGGCGGATAAAAAGAACGTACCTCTGGTGGTTTATTTTTATGATAGCGAAGCAGTATTCAACAGAATAGTGCTGCACCAGATAAACGAACTTGCGAAAGTTAGTGTTTCTAAAGGGGTACTGTTTCTGGTAGTCAGCTTCGATGTTGATAAAAATCGTAATAATTTTCTGTTGAACGTTGAAGAGTCTCTTTACTTCAGGCCACTTGCAACTGAGCCAAATTTTATAAAAGATGCGAAATATTATTATGCCAAAAAAGAAATAGCGCTTAATGAAACCCCGGTTGTTTTGTATAAAGATAAAATGGGCATTTACCAGAATGTTGGTGCAGATTACGGAACCAAGGGTAGGCTAGAGGGGCTGATAGGCAGATGAGGTATATATTAATAGGCTTACTTACCGCAAGTTTAATACTTGGTATTAAGTATTATAATAACATTGCTTCTAAAGATGTGGAGTTCGATATGGGCAATTTAAGCATCATAAAACAAAGTGGGGAAAGGTTAGATATAAAACTTAAGATAGCCGATACAATTAACGAGCGCGCAAAAGGGCTGATGTTCGTTAAGGAAATGCCAGAGGGGGAAGGCATGTTGTTTATATTCGAACAGGAAGAAATGCGCAAAATGTGGATGGAAAATACTTACCTTCCGCTTGATATGCTGTTCGTGAACAAAGATAAGGTGATATTCAATTTCAAAGAGAATGCAACGCCGCTTAGCCGTGAAATAATATATTCAGTTGGGCCCGCCCTTTATGTTGTTGAACTTAACGCTGGTTTTGTTAAAAAGCATGGCATTAAAACCGGTGATAAAATTGAATTTGAAATAGAATGATAAAATGTCAATTTACCTTCCCATTGCAGAGATACCGGTAAACGTCTTCCTTCTTATATTCATTGGTATGTCTGGGGGCGTGCTTGCTGGGCTTTTTGGTATAGGCGGGGGTTTCCTTATCACTCCGGTGCTGATATTCATTGGTATTCCGCCTTCAGTTGCGGTGGCTACTTCTTCAAACCAAATAATAGC
>CAZLZP010000038.1:12974-13575 GCA_964564045.1 uncultured Rickettsiales bacterium | reverse complement strand
CAAATTGATATAATGGGAGACAAAATGAGATTACTATTAAATAACGAAGCAATTGAATTGCTTAAAGTAGATCTAAGAAAGATGCTTGCAAGAAGAGTTGTAAGAAACTTAGTTGATAAAAAATATTTGTTAGCAAAAAAAAATACGCGATATGGAATAAAAGAATTTGATTTTTTATTTATTTTTAGAATAATTAGGTATTATATTTCATATAATTTAAGGATAAATAAGGTTATAAAAAAATCAAATTTAGCTATTATTAAATGCAAGAAAAATATCCTAGAATATCGATAATGATGCCTGTTTTGAATATGGCTTCAACTGTTGAAAGAGCATTACAATCGGTCATTGATCAAAATTACCCAAATACCGAAATACTTGTAATGGATGCAGCATCTACAGATGGCACTGTAGAGATACTAAATAAATTTAGAGATAAAATATTTTATTTTAGAAGCCATAAAGATAACGGCAATTGCGAATCATTGAATGAAGCCCTGCAAAATGCCACAGGCGAAATAATCAACCAATTAGGTGCGGACGACTGGTATGAACCTGGTACCTTTTTTAAAGTTGCTGAAGCCTTCATAAATGACCCAGA
>CAZLZP010000038.1:4895-12884 GCA_964564045.1 uncultured Rickettsiales bacterium | reverse complement strand
TTACTACGCAAGATATGATGAATATTTCAAACGGAAATGTTAAGGTTTTAGACCCTAACTGCAGGTTTTTTAAAACTTACCTATTCAAAAAATTTGGGCCAATAATTGGTATGGTAGATGGCAAAATGGCGGTTGCATCAGACTATGAATATATACACAGATTTAGCCTGTATAACCCTAAAAATATTACATTAAACCATATAGGTTATAATTATTTTGGTCATGAAAATTCTTTAACCTTTAATACCAATAAATATACAAAACTAAAAATATACGACCAGAAAGTTTTTTACCTTGAACAGCTTTTAATAAAACATTCTCACATGATGAGTGAAAACCTAAAAGCATCTTATGAAAAGGAATATAGGATAGCATATACTAGAAGGGTAGTTAGAAATTTTGTGGATGGAGATTTTAAGAAAGCATTTAAAAATCTAAAAAAATCAATTGAGTTATTTGGTATTTTTATGATTGTAAGGGTTATGAGGTATTACGTATCTTATAACTTTAGGATAAGAAAATATATTTTAAATTTAAAGCGGTTATTTCTTTCTAAATTTGAAAAGTCTTATTAATTGGTGCCTTAAAGATCTTAAATCAAATTTTAACACCCTCCCTTCTATATAAATTTTTGAAGCAACGCTGGAAGTAGTTTCCTCGGCTATTTTTACAAAGTTTTCATTTGATAACATGGTTATCATTGTTTTTCTTTCATTATTCCATCTTGGTGCGTTCACACCATCAATTTCCTCATCGATTTTTCTGCGGTATTTTATACCTTCAACATAAACCCTGTTATCTATTCCATAGTCTCTAAACAGTAAGTATTCTATCAAACCCGTCCAACCATCTGTTGAAAAACTATAGCCAAAACCTGCCGAGCATAACCACTTTCTTGTCCAAATAGGGTAGCAGTCAACGCTTTCAACCGAGTGCGTTACACTAGAATTTACTAAGTTTTTTAACTTAGCAGCATGCATTACAAAAGTTTTTCCTATGTTTTCATTAAATGCATCTATCAGCAGCTTATCCCAGCCATCAGATTCTATAATCATATCGTCAGAAACAACCCAAAATATCTCGCTATCTTTATCTGCAATCATAAACAGGTCTAAATATGCCTTATGAAGATCAGCGTATCCCTTGCCTCTGGGAGTTACAATTATGTTGGTTGATACAGGCAGCTTACTTATTTTTTCTGCAATGATCTTTGCATCTTCGTCATCGTCGTCAAACTTTATCAAAAACTCAAAACTATTTTTATCAAATGCTTTTGAGCAAGAGGTTTCTATTAGATTTATTATATCGGAATTCTTGTTACCCTTAATCCTTGAAGCTAAAATTATAGAAATTTTTGTAGGCATAACGAACTAGTTTTTAGGTTTTAATGTTACTGGATCAATATTCTTTGCCCACCATTCAACAGTGCGCTTAATGCCGGTATCAAGGTCTATTTTAGGCTCCCAGCCCAATTCTTGCTTTGCCAGGCTGCAATCTAGGAAAAGGCTTGTTTTAATAGTAGGCTGAGAAAGATCGTGTTCAATAGCCAATTTTTTACCACTAGACTCTATAATTTTGTTAACCAGACCTTTAATTGTAATAGCTTTACCTAAACCACAATTATACAGCCTGTATTTCTCTTTCTGATTTTTTATAGCCAGTTCAACAAAGTTATTCAGATCATCAGCGTGGAGCAAATCGCGCTCTTCTTCACCCGTACCCCAAACCGATATTTTATCAGTTGCCAGCATAACCTTAGAAACAGTAGCGCCAAATACATGGCTTCGTTCAAAATCGAACTTATCATGCGCACCGTAAATATTGCTATGGCGAATAGCGGTAAATTTTGTTTCAGAGATACGGCTGAAAAAATCACACATCTTTTCGACATAAATTTTGGTATTACCTACCCCAAAATAACGTGGGTGCAAAGGTTTGCTTTCATCAAAATCTGTTTCCTTAAGAGGCTTATCAGAGCTTTGATACATAACGGTACAGCTAAAGAATATAAAATGCTTAACCTTCTTATGGAACGCTTCACGTAATAGCAAAGAGTTCATTACTGCATTATCTGTAACATGAATGTAAGGCCTGCTTACAATATCTTTTGCGCCTGATGTTGTTGCTGCCGCCTGTATGATTATATCTACCCCTTCAAGCACACGCTCTACATCTGCCTGATTGCGTAAATCTGCCTGATGCCAGGTTACATTTGGCCATTTATATTCAGGGCGGTTAAATCGAACAGCATGTACATCGTATTCAGCATTTGCAGAGAAATGCTCTACCATGTTTCGGCCTACAAAACCTGTTGCGCCGCAAATTAGTAATTTCTTTTTTGTCATTTATGCTGCCGCTTTTGAATATTGTTTGATAAAATCAGAGAAGCACCCAGCTACATATTCGCGAGCTTCTTTGCCTATTGCGTGGTGACAACCAACTGCAAAACCATAATCCATGATGCGGTTGCAGTTATCCATCGTGCCGAACACCTTATGGTTATAATGCTTCATCACCGGGTGACGGCTCATATTACCTGCTATTATAGGGCGGGTTTCAATTTTTCTTTCATTCAAGAATTTTGTAATTTCTTTAACTGTGAAAGGACAGCCAGGCTTCAGTGTAAAGCCAAAGCCAAACCAGCTGCTTTCAGCACCTGCAGTTTCTTTCTGAAAATCAAAGAATTCGGAATATTTAGCAAATTCTTTTAAATAGAACGCGCAGTTCTCTCTGCGTGTTTTTACAAATCCTTTTAGTTTAGGTAACTGAATTTGCCCCATAACCGCCTGAACTTCAGTTGCACGAAGGTTATATCCAAGATTAATGAATATAAATCGAGGATCGATAGTTGGATACTGCTCGCAATATTGCTTATGCTCATCTGTTTCGCGGCTCCAGCCATGCGCGCGTAACATACGCATAATTTCAACAAGTTTAAAATCATCAGTAACGCACACGCCGCCTTCAAGCGTGGTTATGTGGTGAGAGAAATAAGTAGAGAAAGTGGCAACACGACCAAATGTACCAACTGCCTTACCTTTATAATAAGCTCCCATGCTCTCGCAGCTATCTTCAATTACCTGAAGGTTATGCTTTTTAGCAATACCCATTAAAATATCCATATCGCATGGGTTGCCATAAACGTGCACAAGCATTATCGCTTTTGTTTTAGGTGTTATAGCTGCTTCAAGCTTGTCATAATCAAAATTGTAGGTTTGTGGGTCACAATCAACGAATACAGGCACAAGGTTACATTGGATCAAAGGCCAAACAGTAGTGCTCCAGGAAAGTGCAGGAACAATAATTTCATCACCATCATTCAGGCGGTTTTCGCACATATGGTTATTAAGTGCAGCGATAGCCAGCAAATTTGCTGAAGAACCCGAGTTGTTGAAAAGCGCATATTTATTGCCGAATTCTTTTGCATATTGGCTTTCAAAAGCTTTAACTTCTTTGCCCATTGTAACGAATGTAGAAAGCATTTGTTTAGTAGAGGCATATACCTCATCAGCGCCAAAAGTAGGCTCATGCAGGCGTACAATGGGGTTATTCTTGTCGAATTGCCAAAATGTATGCTCACTATCGCAATAATCCTTTATTGCTACTTGTAAGTTTTTTAATGCTTCGTCTTTTTTTGTCATATTTACCTCGTTAAAAACTGGTTCCCGCCAGAAACCTTCTCTCTCCAGTAATCTAGAAGATCTTGCATGGTTTGTTCAAATTTAATTGCTGGCTTCCAGCCAGTGTGTTTTTCAAATTTACTGGTATCAGGAACCTGCAGATCAGCATCTATAGGGCGTAAACGCTCAGGGTCCGTTTCTACTTTTATCTTATCTTTTGCTGTTGAAATAGATATTAAGTGATTAAGCATATCTTTTACAGAACATGTATATTGCCCACCAATGTTATAATATTCACCGCCTATTGGGTTAATTGTAACAAGCATATAATATGCACGAACTGCATCACGAACATCTGCGAATGTTCTTAATGAATCCAGATTTCCTGTTTTAACAACAGGAGGTATCATGCCTTTTTCTATCATGGCGATCTGTTTCGCAAAGGTACTTTCAGCGAAAACATCACCACGGCGCGGACCAGTATGCGTGAACATACGAGTACTCATAATCTTCATATCATAGGCTTCAGCGTAATATCTGCCAACCAGATCGGTGCCAACTTTAGAGATTGCATAAGGTGAAGCAGGATGGAACGTACATTCTTCATTGATAGGTAGTTTTTCTTTAGAAACCCTGCCGAAAACCTCAGAAGAGGCGCAATTATGTATAACTGCCTTAGGCGCATGATTTCTTAACGCTTCCAGAACACGTGCTGTACCCTGAATATTTGTTTCAAAAGTATCTAGCGGGGAAGTGAAGCTTGTTTTAGGATAGCTTTGTGCAGCCAGGTGAAATACATAATCTGGCTTAGATTCTTTAACTAGGTTTTCGATAGATATATAATCACGCAGATCAGCATAAACCAGACGAACTCTATCTTTTTTATTTATCATTTCTAAAAGATGCTGGATATTATCTAAAGGACTTCTCCAGCGGCATTGGCCATATATTTCCCAGTCGGTATTTTCAAGCAGGTAATCGGCCATATGGCTGCCAACCATTCCTGTAATCCCTGTAATTAATGCCCTTTTTTTCATAGATATTCTTTTATTTGCAATAGATTATTTACAACAATATCTGCCTTTGTTTTTTCATCGGGATATTTAGGTTTAAATAAAATCTTAGTCTTTATACCAGCATTTATCCCAGCTTCAATATCTGTTTCTCTATCACCTATAATAATTGAATTACCAAGATCTATACCAAACTCGTCCCTTGCCTGTAAAATCATGCCTGGATTGGGTTTTCTAAATGAAGAATCAACTTTGTATTTACCAATTCCGTGCCCTGGGTGAAAAGGACAATGATATGTTCTAGCAATTGATGCTTGGTGTTTTTTAAAATTATCTTCAATATAATTTTTTGCAAGCTCATACTCTGCTTAGTTATAAACTCCGCTACCAATGCCCGCCTGATTTGTTATGATGAATAACTCATAACATATGGTTTTTGCATATCTTGCAAGTTCAAAAATTCCATCAATAAAAACTATATCTTCAATTTTGTGAGTATAGTCTGTATCTATATTTATAACGCCATCTCTATCAAGAAATAAGGCTTTTCTAGTATGCTTTGAGCTCATTCTGCGCCCTCGCGTAATCTTCTGGTACACCAATATCTATAAAATAATTCTTAACTACAAAATATCCCGGTTTAATTTCCTTTATTTTTGGCAAAAGAAAATCAGATTCAACAGAGAATTTTTCAGGAAGGTTCTGTTTAAGCATCCAGTAAGCATTTATTATATAATAGCCGGTATTAATAAGTCCTTTTCCCGCTATGCCCTTTTCTTTAAAATCAGTTATTATGCTTCCATTTACTTCAACCCTACCATATCTGCTGGTGTCTTCAACCTCACGCAAAGCCAGAGAAAAATTCTTTTCTCCATGTGCTTCGAAAAACTTTTTGTAATCTATCTCAAGAAAGCTATCGCCATTAAGAACTGCAACATTCCCTGTAACGCCGGCCTGTTTAATAGAATTTAGTATGGCGCCGCCGGTACCTAAAGGCTCTTCTTCTATTGCAAAACTTATACCCGGCTCGCCTTTAAAATAGTCGATTATCTGTTCTCTCATGTGGTGAACAGAAAGGGTGAATTCGTTGAAACCCTGCTTCTTCAAGTAGTTTATTAAAACCTCCAGGAATGGCTTGCCGTTTATAGGCGCCATAGGTTTTGGAACATTAGGCAATACATGTTTTAACCTTGTACCAAAACCACCCGCAAGAATTATTGCTTTCATATATTTTGTTTATTTTTGCTTGCTGGCAGGATTATATTCTTTGCCAAATATCTTTTCTTCAATAATACCACAAATAATGTGACCAGTTGCTATATGCCCTTCTTGTATCTTTGGAGTTTCATCTGAAGGAATATTTATCTGATAATCAACCAAAACGCCAATATCCCTGCCTTCCTTACCTAAAAAGCCAACAGTGACAATACCTTTATTCTTTGCACTTTTTACCGCCTCAATAACATTTTTACTTCTGCCTGAAGTTGAAAAAACAAATAACAAATCACCTTTATTTCCAACTGCTTCAACCTGACGAGAAAATGATTTTAAATAACCATAATCATTACCTATTGCAGTTAGCGCTGAAGTATCAACAGTTAGTGCCATTGCATTTAAACCTGGTCTGTCATAATTAAGCTTACTTACAAGCTCTGCTGCCAAATGCTGAGAATCTGCTGCACTTCCACCATTGCCACAGAACATTATTTTCCCGCCTTTATTAAGAACATCAACACCTATTTCAGCTATTTTTAGGGCATTTTGATGAAAAGAATTATCGTTTGCCATCTTCTCAAAAACGTCTCTGGATTTATTGTATTCAGATTTTATATAATTTAACATATCTTCTACTCATTCTCTACTAAACCAAATTTAGTCATTCTTTCAACGTTATTAGGCTTTTCGTCAGTTAAGAACCTAGTAATGTTTTTTACATTCTTAGATCTTCTGGCTTCCTTAAGATGCGCAAAATCTCGGCGCAATAACGATTCTCGAGAGAATTTTGCAGGACTATAGAATGCTACGTGAGAACCCCTTCTTTCAAAATCAAACGGAACCCACATAAAATCTGATAAAGCAGCAAGAACTTTTGGTTGGTACTCTGGCTTTACAAAGAACAGAAGGAAGCCACCACCGCCTGCCCCAAGCAATTTACCACCTGTTGCGCCTGCATCCATAGCTTTTTTATAGATGTCATCAATTAGTACCGAAGATATATCTTTTGTCAGCCCTCTTTTTAACATCCAGCTTTCATGAAGTAATTTACCAAAATCGTTAATATCGCCACTACCAGTTAATATACCTGATGCAATATCAACCATTTTTTGCATTTCGTTGAGCTCATTTTTTTTATTAGGTATCGACTTCATTTTATCTTTGGCTACATCTGTAGCGTTTCGTGAAACACCCGTAAAAAACAGCATCAAATTACTTTTTAACTCATCTAAGCGTAAATGAGAAGCCATCATAGGGTTTACATCAAAGCTGCCATCTTGGTGAATATCTATTTTATTGAACCCACCATAAGCCGCAGCTATCTGATCTTGTACGCCTACATTTTCTTTTAAAAGTTCTCTTTCAATGTAAACAGCTTCCGCCGCCAATTGTTGCTTTGTAGACATTTGTCCGCGCAGGCCATACATAGCGTTTAAAAAACCAACTGTAAAACTTGAGCTAGAACCAAGACCAGACCTTGCAGGAAGATCTCCTTGGTAATGCATTTCAATACCACGCTTTATATCCATATGCTGTAGAATAGCCCTTACCGCCGGGTGCTTTATGTCTTCTGCATTATCTGTCTCTTCTATTTCACGCCACGATATTCTGTGTTTTTTCTCAAAAAAAGGCGGTTTGTGGAGGCACATCAAAGTGCAATAGTAATTGATTGTAGTTGAAAGTACCGAGCCACCATTCTCCTGATACCAGGTATGGTAATCAGTACCTCCGCCGAAGAATGAAATTCTATATGGTGTTCTAGTAATTATCATAGAGTTTTATTATTGGCTAAATGCATTAAAATCAACCTAATTCAACATATTAATAGTTAATAAAAATTCTAAATATTAAAGTTTTTATCAAAAACAGTGTTTTTAATTGATTTTAGCTTTGTAATATCAGCCCAGAAACTATGCGGCTCGTACTTTGCATAAGGATAAAAACCCTTGTTTAGCTTAATTTTACTATTCCTTAGTTTTAAAATTCCTACAACAAAATCTGATACCGCAACCGGTTTTCCATTACCAATATTTATTATCCCATCAACCTCGTTCTGACCAGCTATTGCAATTACATTTTTTGTAAGGCAATCTAGCGATATAAAATCTCTCTGCTGATCGCCCGGAGACATATTAAACTCA
>CAZLZP010000038.1:0-4885 GCA_964564045.1 uncultured Rickettsiales bacterium | reverse complement strand
CACCATTTTCTATGGCTTTTAAAAGCTGGCTTAGAAGTGAGTTAGGGCGTGAACCAATGCCATAAACATAAAAAAAGCGCATCCATTTAATTTTTAGTTCAGACGAGCTTTTTTGTTTTTCTTTTAAATACTCGTATAATTTAATTTTTGCATCAGCATACGATGTAATGGGTTGTTTAGCAGCAATATCTTCATCACAAGCACCTTCATTCATGCCATATTCAAGACAACTCCCAGAAACAGTTATATCCCTGACACCTGAGTTTATAAGATTGTTTAATAAGTGTTTTTGAAATTCTAAATTTTCTAACGAATTGTTTTCATCCATGTAATTCTTAACATCAGCCCAACCAAGATGGATAAGTTTATCATATTTTTTTATATCAATCTTCTCCTCACCTGAAAGAAACTTGGTTAGATCGTATATTTTTACATTTTTATTAGGAAAAAATTGTTCAGCAGTTGATATAGAACGAGTTAATACTGCAACCTGATTGCCCTGCCCAAGAGCAATTTCTACAACCTTTTTACCAACAAAACCCGTTGCACCCGTTATCAAAAAAGACATATCACCTTAATAATAGATTCTTGCGCACCAATATAAAACATGCTACCCATCTGAGCAATAATTATAATTACAATGCTATACATATGACAAAAGCAGTGATTTTAGCGGGTGGTTTGGGTACCCGCCTTAGTGAAGAAACGGTCAACAAGCCAAAACCAATGGTAGAGATAGGCGGTCAGCCTATTCTGTGGCACATAATGAAAATATACGCAGCACATGGTGTGAAAGATTTTATTATATGCGCCGGTTATATGCAGTATTTAATTAAGGAGTTTTTTGCCAATTACAGTCTACATCGCTCTGATATCACTTTCGACCTAAAAACTGGCGCCAAAACAATACACAAAACGCTAGAAGCCGACTGGAAAGTTTCAGTTATCGATACCGGAGTTGATACTCTTACCGGGGGCCGCATAAAAAGAGTGAAGGATTATTTAAATAAAGATGAGCCGTTCTTTTTAACATATGGCGATGGTGTTGCAGATATTGATATAACCAAGCTTATGGCGCATCATAAGAAAATGGCAAAAATGGTAACTATAAGCGCTGTTGTACCACCAGCAAGGTTCGGCCAGCTTGATATAGAAAACGGCATCGTAAAGAATTTCGCTGAAAAACCAAAAGATTCTGAAGGTTACATTAATGGTGGCTTCATGGTAATAGAGCCAAAATTTCTTGATTACATAGCTGATGATAAAACCATACTTGAACGCGAACCTATGGAAAGAGTGGTTAAAGAAGGACAGATAACCGCATACGAGCATAATGGCTTTTGGCAGCCAATGGATAAACTACACGATAAAATGCTGCTTGAAGGTTTATGGGCAAGCGGCAAAGCACCTTGGAAAGTTTGGAAGTAATTAATGTCGCATAACTTCTGGAAAGGAAAGAAAGTTTTTGTTACCGGCCATACCGGGTTTAAAGGAGCTTGGCTAACGCAAACGCTTGTGATGATGGGCGCCGATGTTACCGGCTACTCGCTTCCCGCACCAACAAACCCAAGCCTTTTCGGCGAGCTAAAACTTAAAAAACAGATACGCCACATTAAAGGTGATATAACCGACAGAAGAAAGATAGCTGACACCATAAAAGATTCTAAGCCCGAAATTATTTTCCATATGGCGGCGCAATCTTTGGTAAGATATTCTTACAGAAACCCGCTTGAAACATTTGATACAAACGTAACCGGCACACTTAATGTTTTAGAGGCGTGCAGGAATTCCAATAGTTTGAGGGCAGCAGTAATAATTACTACTGATAAATGTTACCTGAACAACGATAGCGGAAAAGCATTTAGCGAGGATGACGCTCTTAGCGGCAAAGACCCTTACAGCGCAAGCAAAGCAGCAGCTGAAATTGTAACAAGTTCGTACTACCAAAGTTTTCTGAAGGAAGCGAACATACCTACTGCAAGCATGCGTGCGGGTAATGTTATCGGTGGCGGTGATTTTAGCGAGGATAGGCTGATACCAGATGTTATCAGAGCATACATGGCTAAGAAGCCCGTGCAGATACGCAACCCCAATGCTACTCGCCCTTGGCAGTTTGTTCTAGAGCCTTTAAGCGGTTATATGCTACTCGCCGAAAAATTATACAAAGAAGGCCACAAATTTGCAGGCGGCTGGAACTTCGGCCCCGAGCTAAGTGATGTTCAACCGGTTGGAGAAGTACTTAATATATTGAAAAGAACTATACCATTCGAGCTTGAACTTGATAAAAGCCCTCAGCCTGCTGAGGCAGCGCTGCTTTCGTTGAGCATTGAAAAGGCAAAACAGCAATTGAACTGGAAACCAAAACTAAAACTTAATGAAGCAATAGACTGGACCGGCAACTGGTACAAACAATTTACCGAAAGTAAAAAAATTAAAGATATTACAGAAGGCCAGATAAAAAAATATTTTAATATATGAAATTACAAACCACCCCAATAGAAGGTCTGTACGTTTTAGAGACCAACAAGTTTTCTGACGAAAGGGGCAGCTTTATGCGCCTTTACTGCGCCGATACAATAAAGAACGAAACCGGCATTGAATTTAATATAAAACAGATAAACTACTCTTACTCTGCAAAAAAGGGTACTGTGCGAGGCCTGCATTTTCAGAACGCATCTGCGCCAGAAGCAAAGATAGTTCGCTGCATTAAAGGTATAATACTTGATGTGGCCATAGACCTAAGAACAGGATCACCAACTTTTCTAAAATATTTTTCAGTTGAACTGAGCGAAGAAAATAACAAAGCATTAATTTTACCAGCAGGCTTTGCACATGGGTTTCAGGCACTTACAGATGATTGCACCATGATATACTTACA
Organism: uncultured Rickettsiales bacterium; assembly: GCA_964564045.1. Classification (GTDB taxonomy): domain Bacteria; phylum Pseudomonadota; class Alphaproteobacteria; order Rickettsiales; family UBA8987; genus JAMHZE01. Next base: position 2,007 of record CAZLZP010000038.1, on the reverse strand, counting down.
TAACGCAAATTATGCGAAAGAGCACGAAGGCGGAATTCCATACAATGATAAAACAATAAATATCGATTGGCCTTTACCTGCTATAAATTTATCGGATAGAGATCTTTCATTTAAAAATATAACCAAAGAATTTACAGGTATAAAAATATGAAATGTCGCTTTTGCAGCAATCCATTAACGCATGTGTTCGCCGATCTTAATGATTCGCCGCCTTCAAACTCGTATTTGAAGAAAGAACAGCTTACAAAGCCTGAAGCGCGTTATCCATTAAAAGTATGGACCTGCGAGAAATGCTATTTAACTCAGCTAGACGAGTTCAAAAGCCACGAAGAGATATTCTCGGAAGAGTATGCTTACTTTTCTTCATTCTCTACTTCTTGGGTGGCACACGCTAAGGACTACGTAGAAAAAATGACAAAGGAATTTGGTTTAAACCAGAATTCTATGGTTGTAGAGGTTGCATCTAACGATGGGTATTTACTACAGCACGTTAAAGCACTTGGTATTCCGTGCCTGGGCGTTGAACCAACAAAAAGCACCGCAGAAGCAGCGAGAAAGATAGGTATTAATACGGTTGAGGTTTTCTTCGGTAAGCAAAGTGCTACAAAACTTAAGGAACAAGGTTACTCGGCCGACCTAACAGCTGCAAATAACGTTCTTGCGCACGTGCCGGATATAAACGATTTCGTTGGCGGGTTTAAGATATTGCTGAAAGAAAATGGAGTTTCTACATTCGAGTTCCCTCACCTGCTTCAGCTGGTGGCTAACAACCAGTTCGATACTATATATCATGAACATTTTTCGTATCTTTCGCTTATTTCTGTAAAACAGATAATGGAAAAAGTAGGCCTGCGCGTTTTCCACGTTGAAGAGATACCTACCCATGGCGGTTCTTTGCGTGTTTATGTTACGCACGATAACGCATCTCATAAAACAAGACCAAGTGTTGCTGAGGTTTTAAACAAAGAGAAGCTGACCGGAATGGATAAAATAAATTTCTATAAAGGCTTTCAAAATAATATAGAGAAAGTATGCGCAGATTTTATGGAGTTCCTGAATAAAGCGAAGAAAGACGGCAAGAAAGTGGCCGCTTATGGCGCAGCCGCTAAAGGCAACACACTGATGAATTACTGCAATATAGATAGTAGCTTGATTTCCTTCGTGTGCGATCTTTCCCCACATAAGCAGAACCTGTACATGCCAGGCAGCAAAATTCCTATAATGCACCCTGACGAGATAAAAAAACAGAAGCCAGATTACGTTGTTATTCTGCCGTGGAATTTAAAAGCTGAAATTTCTACACAACTGGCGTATATTCGTAAATGGAACGCCAAGTTTGTGGTGGCAATACCTAAGTTAGAGATTTTTTAATGAAAACAATACTTGTTACAGGTGGATATGGTTTTATAGGCAGTTGCTTTGTTCTGCAGGAGCTTGCGGCTGGCAATAAGGTTATAAATTTAGACAAACTTACCTACGCCGCAGATAAAAATAATCTGAATGAAGTTGAGAAGAACAAAAACTATAAATTCTATAAGGGTGATATTTGCAATAAAAAATTAGTTCGCAAAATATTGAACAAGGAACAGCCAGACTGGGTTGTGAACTTTGCCGCTGAAAGCCACGTTGATAACTCTATTGAAAAGCCAGCCGAGTTCATTCAAACAAATATATTGGGCGTTTATAATTTATTGCAGAACTCTTTAGAATACTGGAAAGGGCTAAGCGAAAACAAAAAGCGAAGCTTTAGGTTCCTGCAAATATCTACCGATGAGGTTTTCGGCAGCCTGGGTGAAACCGGTAAGTTCACTGAAGAAACAAAGTACGACCCAAGCTCGCCATACTCATCTTCCAAGGCCGGCGCAGACCATCTGGCCCTTGCATGGAACAAAACATTCGGCCTGCCGGTAATTCTAACCAACTGTTCAAATAATTTTGGCCCACGCCAGCATCGTGAAAAACTTATACCTAAAATAATCAGCAACTGCATCTATGCATTTGGTTATA
>CAZLZP010000037.1:0-13811 GCA_964564045.1 uncultured Rickettsiales bacterium | reverse complement strand
TTGGTGGCGATGAAGGACGAGGCCCGCTATGAATGGCAACATACTATTGCCGCGAGAAAGACAGATAAGATAAACGGCCAGACAATTAACAGAAGCAGAAGAATTTCCCTAACTTTCAGGAATGTAATTGTGGGTTAGGCAACTTCGGCCTTTATATTGCTCCACTTTTCAATTAGGCTTGAGGATTCACTATATTCGAGAATCGTCATTCCTATAGAGTTTTCTAAAGACTCTTCTTTTGCGTTAGATAAGAGTAAATTTTTTGCTCCAGTTACATCCTTTAAGTATTTTGATATGGACTCAATTTTTTCTTTTAATAGCTCTTGAAGTTTTTTGTCCTCAATCGATATTAACAAATAATTTATTTCTTTATTAAGGGAAACTTGAGCAAAAGTTTTTTCTTCTCTAGCTGTGGAAACTATTTTACAAGCCAAACCGTAGGTAAAGATAGAATCTTGATTAATTGAGTAGTCCTTCGCATTTGGCCAGTTCCCCTTTGAGTGTATGGAGTTAATATTTAGTGCTACTAGTTTTTTATCAAATATTGCCTGATACAACTCTTCAGTAACATGTGGCATGAAAGGGGCGAATAACCTTAGAACGCCATCCAGACAATGATAAATCGTATGGATTACAGATTGTCGCCTTTTCTGGTTTTCAATAGATTCATCATAGTAAGTTTTTTTAACAATCTCTAGATAGTTATCGCAGAAGTTCCAAAAAAACCATTCTGCTGCTGACCTAGCTGCAGAGTATTCATAGTTGTTAAATTCATTTGTAGCCTTATCAACAGTTTGACCCAATAAAGATAAAACTGCAATATCCAGCGGTTCAGTTATTATACCTTTTGCGATATCATCTGCTGCGCTTACTGGTTCTTTTTCAATTAGAGGCAAGAATATTGCGGCGAACTTTGTAGCATTCCATAATTTGTTGGCAAGTTTACGGCCGATTTTCAGTACATCTTTGCTAAATGCAGTATCAGCCCCAAGGCGTGATGTAGATGCCCAGTAACGCACCACATCAGCAGAATTTTCAGCAATTATCTCAACCGGAGTAACAACATTACCTTTCGATTTGCTCATTTTGCTTTTATCTTCTGCCAGGCACCAGCCAGATATCATCAGGTTTTTCCACGGAATAGAATCTTCATGCAGATAAGCTTTTACGATGGTGTAGAAAGCCCATGTGCGGATAATTTCATGCGCTTGCGGGCGCAGATCAGCCGGGAATAATTTTTGGTGGCGGTTATAATCTACTGCAAAATCTTTATTTATCGCTTTGCTTGAAAGCTGCGGAGAAACTGAGGAAGTCGCCCATGTATCCATAACATCAGCTTCTGGCGTAACTTCATCGCGAGTGTAACCTTCTGGTAGATCTACAAGTGGGTTTACCGGCAATTTATTTATATCGGCAACTATAATTTTGCCTTCCTCGCCCGCGCGTTTAGAGAACCATACCGGGAACGGAACACCGAAATAACGCTGACGAGAAATGCACCAATCCCATGAAAGGCCATCTATCCACTGGTGGATGCGGTGCTTCATGAACTCTGGTCGCCAGATACATTCATCAGCCTTTTTCTTTAGCGCTTCTTTGTGATCTATAACCTTTACGAACCATTGATTGGTAGGAATCAATTCTAGCGGAGAGCCGCTGCGTTCTGCACATTTAACACTGTGTTTAATCGCTTTTTTCTCTTTCGCAGTTAATCCATTTTGCTCTAGCAGCTCGATAGATTTCATCTTCGCTGAAAGCTTTTTATCCTGATGGTCAGTTTTTACGCCGTCTATTACTTTTAAAAATTCAATGCATTTAACTGGATTTAAGCAAGGCCATTCAGTTGTGTTAATTTGATTAGCTCTGAGCTTACCATGTTTGTCTATGAAAAGTCTAATCTCCAAACTATGTTTGCGCTGCCAGAAAATATCTGTTTCATCACCGAAGGTACAGCACATAACAACGCCTGTTCCCTTTTCTTTATCAACTTTGTCATCGGCGATTATTGGAACTATAAAATTAAACAAAGGTGTAACCGCTTTTTTGCCTTTGTATTTATGTGCATCATCTGGGTGAATAACAAGCGCAACGCACGCAGCCAGTAATTCTGGGCGGGTTGTCATTATCTCTACTTTTTGCAGGTCTTCCCACTTGGTATTTTTTATATCTGCATTTTCATCTATCAAGCCGAACCAGATGAAGTTCTCGAAACTATCTAGTTCTTTTTCTTCTATCTCGGCCTGGGCAATTGCGGTTTGGTCTATTGGGTCCCAGAACATTGGCTGCAACTTGCGATAAACCTCATTCTTCTTGTAAAGATCAAGGAAAGACATTTGCGAAATGCGACGCGATTCATCTGATATTGTGTAATATTCTTGGTTCCAATCAACGCTTAACGCGATAGATTCAAACAAGTTGCGGAAATCTTTGCGAGCGCCTTCAGCAACTTCATTGCACATTTTAATGAAATCTTCGCGTGTGTGTAAGTGCGCTTTGGTTTTTTTGGTTTTTTCAACAAGGCGTTCTGTTGGCAGGCCGTTATCATCAAAACCCATAGGGTAGAAAACGTTTTTGCCTATCATGCGCTGAAAACGCGCAATGAAATCTGCCTGAGTGTAGCTGTATATATGCCCCATGTGAAGGCTGCCGGAAACAGTTGGCGGCGGAGTATCTATTACGTACGAATCTTCACGCGCAACTTTTTCATTCCAGTTATATACGCCGGATTTATGCCATTCCTTCTGCCACTTTTTTTCTGTGGCGATGGCTTCATAATTTTGAGGTAATTCCTTCATAGGCCGGCATTTTTATACAAAATACCGCACAAATCAAGCGGTTATTGAGGCTGTATAATATTGGTAAATACCAGATAGCCTGCGTATGAAGTTACGCAAAGCGTGCAAAGAACCGCAAAAAGCTTATCTTTTACCGGGGTGTTATCTATTGTGCCGAAAACCGTGCCGCGAATAAAGTAATCCCAGCTTGCCCTGCCGGCGCCCATGAACAGAATTACAGAAAGCATAAGCGCCCAAACCAGATGGTCTGGCGAAGATGTATAAGTGAATTGTATAATGGCGGTTGTGCAAAGCAGAACAAAAGCGGCAAGCCTTCCACCAAAACCTATTATCAGTAATATTGAAAATACCAGTTCATTGAAGGTGCCCATATAGGCTGCAATTTCTGGTGTAAGGAATTTGTGGCCGAATAAAGTTAGTTTATCTGCTGTCATGTATTCGCTTTCGAAAAGCAATATAGTGCTGTCGAAATCGGTAATTTTAGTAAGGCCCGAACGCCAGAATACCAGCCCAACAAATATACGAAGCGCAACAAGCGAAAGCGGCGAGAAGAAATCCAGCACGCCTAGTTTCCATTCGGCAACCCTTACTATAAAACCTTTCTTTTTAGCTTCTTGTTTTTGAAATCTGCTATTTTTCATTTTACAATCTAACTCCTGAAAAGTTTGTTTGGCGAAAGTGCATCACGTGTTGCTTCACCTACAAATACTAAAAGCGAAAGCAGAACACCAACTACAAAAAAGCCCGTTAGCCCAAGCCACGGAGCCTGTAAATTGGCCTTACCCTGAGAAAGTATTTCACCCAAAGATGGCGAGCCAACAGGCATTCCAAGCCCCAGGAAATCGAGCGAGGTAAGTGTTGATATAGCCCCGCTTATAATAAATGGCATATAGGTTACTGTTGAAACGAGCGAATTTGGAAGTATGTGGCGCATCATTATTTTCCACTCGCTTACACCTAAGCTTCTTGCTGCCATAACATAATCGAAGTTACGCACCCTTAGAACTTCTGCGCGGACAACACCAACCAGCCCCATCCAGCTGAACAAAAGTGTGAATAATAATAATATCCAAAAGCTCGGTTCTATAATGCTGGCCAAAATCAAAAGCAAAAATAATGTTGGAATGGAACCCCAAATTTCCATGAAGCGCTGGAATAGTAGATCTACCAGTCCGCCGAAGTATCCTTGTACAACACCAGCGATTATTCCAATTACAGAGCTGGCTACTGCGAGAACCAGCCCAAAGAGAACACATAACCTGAAGCCGTATATCACCCGCGCAAGAACATCTCTGCCTCTATCATCGGTACCAAGAATATTTTCTGAATCAGGCGGTGCCGGATGGCTTTCTTCGCGGCTAAAATTTATGGTTTCATAACTGAATTCGATAAGTGGCCATAATATCCAGCCATTATCATTTATCTCTTTCGTAATGAACGGGTCGCGATAATTTGCTACCGTATCGAATATTCCGCCAAAGGTAGTTTCAGGATAATTCTTGAAAACGGGAGAATAATACGAGCCTTTATAGTTGATAAGCGCAGGCTTGTCGTTCGCGATGAATTCAGCAAACAATGAAAGTATAAAGAATGATAAAAAAATCAGAAGAGAGTAATAACCTCTTTTATTGGCCTTAAAATTAACCAGTCTTCTTTTGTTTAGTTCTGAGATCTTCATAGAAGGTTTTGGCGTTTTGCTGCAATATAGTAATTATATCCTGTGTACAGGGTTAACCCGGTAGATACCCATATAAGTACACAACCCAAACCATAGATCATATTAATTGTAACACCTGGATTGGCAATGTTACCAGAGGTTAGCAATAAAAGTATAATAGATGCCATCTGCGATGCCGTTTTCCATTTTGCAAGTTTTGTTACCGGAACTGAAATATCACCAGACTTGCCCAGATATTCTCTTAGGCCTGAAATGAATATTTCCCTACATATCGTTGCAATTGCGGCTATAGCAAGCCAGTTTTCATCAGTGATTATCAGACAAAGAGCAGTAGTAACTATAAGTTTATCAGATATCTGGTCGAGCATGGCGCCGTATTGGGAAGTTGTATTCCACTTGCGGGATAAATAGCCATCTAGAAAATCAGAAAGGCTAGCTAAAACAAATAGTAATGTGGTAATGAACTTTAGATCGCCCCTTTCAAGATAAAAAGAAAGTACCAGAAAAGGTATAATTACAACTCTGAAAAGAGTAAGCCAATTAGGTATTTTTTGTTTGATATCGCTCATATTTTTACCATTTATACTGGATTTCTTGGTAGTTGTACCTATATTCCACTTTAGCAAACAAAAAAAGTAAAATTTAATGACAGCCTCATATGCAGACATATTTTTTTTCGCGGCGGTAGCAGTGTATCTGGGCCTAAAGCTTTTTTCAATTTTAGGTAAAAAGAACGAGCAAGATGCAAACATTGAGAGCAGAAGACCAGCAATGTCCATTCCTGATATAACCCTGGAAAAAGAAAGTGCGCAGCAAAAAGCTGCCGTACAAGTAGAGAAAAATAAACTTGAGAACTTTGTTTTCCTGAATGATGAAGCAAAGAGCGGCATAAAAGAGATAATCGAGAAAGATACCAGCTTTGCCCTGGAAACATTTGTTGAAGGTGCAAAAATAGCTCTAGAGATGGTAATGAAAGCTTATTCTTCGTTTGATAAAAAAACATTGAAAGAGCTTCTTACTGATGATGTTTACCAGTCGCTGGAAAAGCAGATTGATGAATTTACAGCTCAGAAAGTTGTAAGTACAAAATCTTTGGTGGCGATAGAAAAGGTGGAGATAGAATCTGCCTCTATTTCTGGCAGCAGGGTAAAAATAGGCCTTAAATTCTTAACTGAACAAATTAATGTTACAAAAGATTCAAACGGTAATGTTATATCTGGCAACCCTAAAGCTATCGAAAATGTTGAAGATGTAATAGAGTTTGAAAGGAACACCAGATCAAGTAATCCTAACTGGTCTATAATCGCTTTATAAGGTTACTCGTGAGATCTATCTTTTTACTAGCTTTCGTATTTCTACTTTCTTCGTGCGCTGTTGGTCAAAGGAAAACAGGCGTTGAACTGCAGAACTACAGTTTTGAAAAGCTTTCTGGCTGGGAAGAAAAAAACATAGTTGGCGGATTGAAATCGTTCCAAAGAACATGCTCGGCTATCTTCACCAAGAAGATACAATCACAAAGGATATTCTCTGATAATACCAGAATATGGCAGGATAAATGTATAAGCTCGCGCAATGCCAGAAACTCAAAGAGGTTCTTCGAGGATAATTTCAGCCCATACCTAGTTACTTATAACGGCACCAACAAGGGTATCTTCACAGGATATTTTGAAAAAGACATAGATGCTTCATTCAAAAAAGATTCAGTTTATAAACATCCTATTTATGCCGCCCCTTCAGATCCTGCACTACTAAACTTAAGTAGAAAACAAATAGAGAGTGGCGCGCTTGCAGGAAAAAATCTGGAGATAGCTTACGCAAAAAGTGCTGCTGAATTATTTTTCCTGCACATACAGGGCTCGGGGATATTAAAACTGCCGGATGGAAAAAGAGTTGAAGTTGGGTTTTCAGGGAAAAATAACAAGCCTTACACAGGCATAGGAAAGCCTATGCTTGCGCAGGGGTTGATACAGCACGGAACTGCAAAAGATATTCAGGACTGGTTAGAAAGCCATCCGGTTAGTGCCAGAAGCATTATGAACATGAACGAAAGATATGTTTTCTTTACCCTTAAGAAGGGCGGGCCATACGGCAGCCTTGGTGTTGAACTTACAGATATGTCTTCACTTGCGGTAGACCCAAACTATATTCCGCTTGGAACCCCAATGTGGCTGCAAACTACAATGCCTGGTTCTCGGCAGTATTTTACTAAATTAATGGCCGCGCAGGATACTGGTGGTGATATAATTGGTGGCATCAGGGGAGATATATTTTTTGGTGAAGGTGACTGGGCAGAAAATATCGCCGGAAAAATGAAACAACAGGGCAGCTATTTTATGCTATTACCGAAAGAGATCAATGCAGGTTCTTACTTTTAAATATTAGCAGAGAATCTTCACCTAACTTACGTTGATCTGTCAGTTTGAATTTGCTTTCGGTTATCTCTGATAAATTAATTTCAGAAGTGAATGATATAGCCGAGTTTCCAAGTATCTTCGGCGAATAGATTATCTGTAGTTCGTCTATCTGCTCTTCCTTGATAAAGCTGCTAATAACCTTACCCCCACCCTCAACCAGAATTCTTTCAAAGCCATTCTCGGCAAGGTGTTTAAGGACGAATTTTATATCAACAAAATTGTTGGTTCTGTTTGTTGGGGTTTTAATTATTAGTGCCTTTGATGATTTTCCATCGCGGGAAGAAAATATAAGAACTGGCTCTTTACCAATGTTGTTCAATATTTTTGCACTGGCAGGAAGTCGATTATTCGTATCCAGGATTATCTTCGGCAGGGTTTTTTCTAACCCTTCTAATCTGCATGTAAGCTCAGGGTCATCGTTTATAACGGTGTTAACCCCAACCAGAATACCATCAACCTTACTCCTTAGAGCCTGAACATAATTTCTGGCAATCTCTGATGAGATATACTTGCTTCTACCATCGGCCAAAGCAATTTTTCCATCTAGCGATGATGCTATCTTCACAATTATATAAGGACGTTTTTTACTTATGGTGTTGAAGAATACCCTATTTATTTCCATCGCCTCATCAGCGCAAACGCCTTCAACAACCTCTATGCCGTTCGATCTTAATTTTTCCAGGCCACCTGCTGCTTTAGGGTTTATATCACGGTTCGCAATAACCACTCTTTTTATGCCGGCTGCAATAACAGCATCAGAACATGGTGGTGTAGTGCCGTGATGGTTACATGGTTCCAAAGTTACATAAAGAGTAGAGCCTTTTGCTTCCTTGCCAGCCAGTTCAATTGCTGATGGTTCAGCGTGAATCTTTCCTTCATTCGCGGTAACGGCCTTTGAGATTATATTACCATCTTTAACTAGTATTGCACCAACAGAAGGCTTCGGAAAGGTTTTGCCAACCCCAGATCTTGCCATTTCTATGGCCATTCTCATGAAGCGTATATCTTCTTTAGACACTAGTCTTTCTTTTTGATCGTGTTTACGAATTCTTCAAAATCTTTTGCATCACCGAAATCTTTATAAACAGAAGCAAAACGAATATAGGCAACCTTATCAAGTTTTGAAAGTTCGGCCATTACTTCGTTACCGATTGCGGTTGCGCTTACCTCGCTATCGCCAAGCTTTTCAAGCTTATTAACTATTTTATCTACAACTGCCTCTATCTGCTCTTCAGAAACCGGACGTTTACGAGTGGAAAGTATAATGCTTCGGCTGATCTTTTCTCTATCGAAAGCCCTTCTTTCGCCATTTCTTTTTACTACGGTAAGTTCTCGCAGTTGAACTCTTTCAAAGGTGGTGAATCTGGAATCGCATTTCGGGCAGTACCTTCTTCTTCTGATGGTTGCGCCATCTTCAGAAGGTCTGGAGTCTTTCACCTGTGTATCCAAAAATCCGCAAAATGGGCATTTCATACAATTACACTAGTAGAATTATTAAAACCCTCAACTAATTAAAACTCAGAATCGTAAATAGGGAACTGGCTGCATATTTTCTCAACCTCTTTCCTTGTTCTCTGTTCTGTTTCAGAATTATTATCCGGGTTTTTTGCTAAACCATCAAACACATCACCTATAAGATTACCGATCTGCTCGAATTCTTTTTCACCAAAGCCACGAGTAGTACCGGCAGGAGTTCCAAGGCGGATACCTGAAGTTACAAACGGAGGCTGAGGATCGAACGGGATAGCATTTTTGTTGCAGGTTAAGCCAGCTCTTTCCAGGCTTTCTTCAACAGCCTTACCAGTTAAATTCTTTGGACGAAGATCAACCAACACTATGTGGTTATCTGTACCACCGGTAACTATATCAACACCGCGTGCTACTAAAGTTTTTGCAAGAACACGAGCATTTGCAACAACCTGCGCAGCATATTCTTTGAACTCAGCCTGAAGATCTTCCAGGAAGCATGTTGCTTTTGCCGCAATAACATGAACAAGCGGACCACCCTGAATACCAGGGAATATAGTAGAGTTAATTGCATTGCTAAGAAGTATATCGTTACCTTTGGCAGTTTTACCAATAACCTTATCGGGGAAGTTGGAAAGTATTATACCACCACGAGGCCCACGAAGTGTTTTGTGGGTTGTTGAAGTTACAACATCGGCATACGGAAGCGGAGAAGGGTATGCACCACCAGCGATAAGGCCTGCAACGTGAGCCATATCAACCATGAAATAAGCACCAACTGAATCAGCTATTTTTCTCATTCTTGCCCAATCTACCACGCGAGGGTAAGCAGAGAAGCCGCCAATAAGAAGTTTTGGTTTATGCTGTTTTGCAAGCTCTTCCATCTGGTCGTAATCTAGCAGACCATCTTCTTTACGAACGCCGTATTGAATTGCATTGAACCATTTACCAGACTGGTTTGGAGCCGCACCATGAGTAAGGTGACCACCAGCCGCAAGCGACTGACCAAGAATTGTATCGCCTGGTTTAATAAGCGCACCAAATACAGCCTGATTGGCTTGTGAACCAGAATTTGGCTGAACGTTTGCATATTTCGCGCCGAACAATTTGCACACTCTATCGATAGCTAGTTGTTCAACTTTATCGGCGAACTCGCAACCGCCGTAATATCTTTTACCAGGATATCCTTCAGCATATTTATTTGTGAACACAGAACCTTGCGCCGACATAACCGCTTTGCTGGCTATGTTCTCAGATGCGATAAGTTCAATTTGATTTTGCTGTCTTTTAAGTTCACCAGAAATTGCGCCGAATAATTCTTTGTCGCTTTCTTTTATTGTAGATGCGAAGAAAGAATTTTGAGATTCAGATTTTTTTGCGAAAATTGCCATAACTACCCTTTTAAGTTTTCTAGGGCTTCTATAAGGCAATTGGTCAGCATATTCAACAGGATAATTTTTTAACCCGGTTTTCGTGCCTTCCGCCTTCAAATGGGGTGGAAAGGAATATATCCAAGCACTTTTCAGCAAGCGCGGCATCAATCAGCCGGGCGCCAAAACATATAACGTTAGCATCATTATGCATTCTTGAAAGTTTAGCTATTTCTTCACTATAAACAAGTGCTGCGCGAACTGCAGGGTTGCGGTTGGCGGCGATAGATATACCAACGCCCGAGCCGCAAACCAGCACGCCTTTTTCCGCTTCCTTCTTTTCAATTGCTTTGGCAAGCTTTGTGCCGAAATCAGGGTAATCGACAGAATCTTCTGAATTTGTACCAAGGTCTATAACCTCATAGCTTTTCGAGAGGTGATTCTTTAATTCCTCTTTTAATTTAAAACCTGCATGGTCTGATGCGATCAATATTTTTTTCATTTTAACTTAATAGCCATTAACAACCAAGAGTACAAGTGCCGGCAGCAGGAGTTTCACCAGTAAAATAAGACATGGATTTATAATATAGAATATCATCGAAATAACTACTGGAATTAATATTTGTAACTTTTGTATCCTGGTTAAGCGGCGCTGAAACGAATACGTTATTAAAATTTTGTGAATCTTTCCACTGGTTATTTTCAATTTCATTAGGTGTCATGCCAAAAGACGATTGTTTCTGAATGCCTGCGGAATTGAACGATAAATAACCGTTCGCGCCATGGCTTATCAGCAAAAATGCCGGACAGTCGGGTATGGTGTCATTATAAGTGCTTACAGCTAGAGAGGTGCCATCACAAAGAGTATAGGTTTTATTTAATTCTGAAGCTAGCGGCAGTCGTTTAACTAATGGTAAGCTTGGAGTTGGTGGAGTGCTTCTTCCATCTAGCAGGGAAATGTTGGAGATTGTACTGTCGGTCCAAGCTGTTTCACTATCTGCAGTAAGATCTTTATCTACTATATATGTAATTTGATTTCCCCATGGGTCGAACATATATTGTGGGGCAAGACCTAGCTCCAGAACAGGAACCGCACCAGATATAACATTTGTAGCACCATCCGTATCTGTAACAAAACTACATGGTTTACTACTGCCCCTACCTAAATCAGCATTTTCTAAATTAAATCTAAGATCAGCAGGGCATGGCAGGTAGTTACGAGCGGTTACATCACCATGTTCGCCGTAATATACTTTTAGTGCCTCACCAATTCTTGCAAGTTTTTCTTTCGCTTCGGTATTCTTATCAACAAGGGTTTTTTTGCCAAGTATATTTATCATGGAAGATGCGAATATAGAAGCTATCAATATCACTATTGAAAGTTCTATAAGGCTGAAACCATTTTTAGTTTTTTTCATCATAAATTAATCCATTACATCTTCGTTCATCAGCTGGTCGAAGGTCCAGATTTCCACTATATCATCAAAACCCCGGTAAGGTAGTGATGTAAAAAGGCTTCCAGCAGTACCATTGTTAGCCTGCTCATTTACGTTAGCATTGGTATCACCTTTTTGAGAACCGCCCCTGCCGCTATAAGCGCCAAAACCATTTGCGCCGTGGCTTAAAAGCACAACTAAAACACTAGAGCCAAAATTGGTTTTACCGTAATTTTGTAAATCAACATAATCACCTGCGTCAGCTTTAGGCGTGCACCCAGCTCCTGAAGGGGTGCAAAGCGCATCATCGGCTGTGGCCACCTGCACCACCTGATAATCGAACCTGTTGCCCCAGGCATCCATAGCCAAAGAAGGATATATATTAAGCGTGTGAACAGGAACCATGCCTTTAAATAGATTATCGTTTGATATCGCACCAGTGCATGTACCGGGCGTGACTCCGAGGCCAAAATTTGCATCTGACTGGGGGTCGGTTATATCTGCAGGGCAGGGCAATTCACCATATTCAAGTGTGTATTGCTTTATGGCCTTCATTACCTGTTTCATGGTGAATTCGGTTTGGCTAACCTTACTTTCGTTAGAGTATTTATTGAATACCATAACTCCACTGCCAACCGCCACCGCCACCACAGTAAGTACTATAGATATCTCTAACAGCGAAAAGCCTTTTATTTTAGTTCGTTCTTTCATCATTCATTTATATAATCTGGTAACTGCCAACGTGTTTTGAATATAACAATATCATCAAAATCTTGCGTTGGAAGATATTGATAATACACACCACCACTATCTGCATTTTTATCTTCATCGGCAGAAGCACCTGCGACCGGAATAGGGGTGGTTGGGCTTTTATCACGATAACCACCATGTAAATTTGCTCCATGGCTTATTAAAGTATACGCAACATTGCTGGAAGCAGAGATGTTGGTATCGCCCTGGTTAAATATTTCATATGAATTTGCTGCCGAGAGTGTTGCGGGCTCGAGAGAGGGATCTTCGTAGTTTGCTGAATTTGAATAAGGCTCGGTAATTGTATAAACGAACCTGTTACCCCAGCCATCAACCGCTGTTTGAGAATCAAGATTCAATAACCTGAACGGCACGGCGCCCCTTGCTAGACCTGCTTTAACATATATAAGATCGCCATCACCATCATTATCATCACAATCGGTAGCGCCAGGAGCCGTGGTATTGCTCATTTTAGCACCTACCCCATATTCATCGACTGATGTTCTTAATGTGGTTAAACCCATAGGGCAGGGAATATGGCCATATAATTCCGCATACCTATCGATAGAATCCATTATGGTCTGCATTCGTTGCTTGGTCATGTAAAGTCTGGCGGCATCCATTCGGGTTTGGGTTGAAAAAACCACCATGCCTATCAACACGGCAATTATCACTATCACCAAGGAAATTTCAATTAGGGTAAAACCTGAACTATATGTGCTATTGCGACTGGCCATTTTCTGATATTAGTTCTTCTAGGTATTCTACATCAAGATATTGCAAACCACCATAAGAACCTAGAACATTGCCTTCTTTCGATATTAGTAACAAATGTGGTACGGCAGATAAACCCAAAGAATGCAATAGGTTAGAGTTTTTATCTATGTAGGGGTCAAGATTCTTAATGTTATATGTACGGAAATAATTGAACACCATCTGCTCGCCTTCCCTATCAATGGAAATAGGAAGAACCTCAAGGGTTTTTGTACTAGAATACAAGCTCTTAAGCATGGAAAGCGCCGGCATTTGGTTTTTGCAATGAGGACACCATGTTGCCCAAAACATCACTAGAACAACTTTTCCTTTATAATCGGAAAGTTTGTGGATTTTACCGTTGCCATAAAATTCTACGTTCTGCCAGTTCTCAGCGCGGGAATTTTCAGAGAAAAATATTAAGAATAAAGAAAGAAATAAGAAAAGCCTTTTCATTATTACTTTTTATCTCCGCGGATCTGCTTAGTAGCCAATGCTTCAAACTCTGAATTTTTGGACCTAACAGCAGCCTCGGTAAGTTTTACACCATTTTCCTGAGCATCGTTCAGTATTTTTCTGATTACGGCACCGGGTGTGTTATCTTCAATACCGAAACTTATAACATCTCTGGCGTAGTTAAGAGATTCTTCATCGCTTAAGCCCATAAGTTCTGCCGCCCATAAACCAAGAAGCTTTCTTCTTCTTGAGGCTATCTTGAATTTCACCTCTTCATCAAGGGCGAATTTGTTTTCCTGGGCCTTTTCTCTATCACTTAATACTGTCATCTCACAACCTCGTAATTAATTAAGAAAATCAATTGATTTAATGTGATTTTGAATTATAGATATATAGAGTTTAGGCTCTTACGCAACTGTTTAATGATAGTTATCAAATGGCAAAGAAAAAAATCGGAAAAAAATTAGTTTACGAAGGTAAATCAAAGATTTTATATGAAGGCCCGGAACCCGGAACATTGATCCAGTATTTCAAGGATGACGCAACCGCGTTCAATGGCGAAAAGCACGAAGTTCTTTCAGGTAAAGGTGTACTGAACAATCGTATCTCGGAATATATCATGCTTAAGCTTGAAGATATTGGTATACATACCCACCTTATCAAGCGTACCAATATGAGAGAGCAGCTTGTTA
>CAZLZP010000036.1:0-13895 GCA_964564045.1 uncultured Rickettsiales bacterium | reverse complement strand
CAACAGCCTTGGTGCCATCAATAGCTTTGTGAAGACCTTTGTTCTTATAGTAAGGAAGTACCGGCGCGGTCTGCTTCCAGTAAACATCTAAACGCTTAGAGAATGTTTCCAGGTTATCATCAGGGCGGGGTTTCTCGCCTTTAGAGATAGCTTCTTCAGCGCGGTTAACCACGCGCTTCTTAAGAATTTCATCAGGAACCTGAATTTCAATAACCACATCTATTTTTTTACCGTCTTCGGTAAGCATTTTATCAAGCGCTTCCGCCTGCGCAACAGTACGCGGAAAGCCATCAAGCATGAATCCTTTCGAGCAATCGTTCAAAGAAATACGGTCACCTATCATGCGAATAATGATATCATCAGAAACCAGGCCACCATCCTGCATTATTTTTTCAACCTTCATTCCAAGTGGGGTACGTGCAGCAACTGCATTACGAAGAATATCACCCGTAGAAAGCTGAGATACGCCAAGTATCCCTTCAAGAATTTTTGCCTGCGTGCCTTTGCCTGCGCCCGGTGGCCCAAATAGGATAATGTTCATTATCTTCTCCTGCGTGTCAGGTTAGTTTTTTTCAATAACCCTTCATACTGATGTGCGATAAGGTGAGACTGAACTTGAACTATGGTGTCCATCATCACATTAACCATGATCAGTAGCGAAGTGCCCCCAAGATAGAATGGAACCGCAAACTTAGCAATTAGGATTTCAGGGATAACGCAGATCACAGAAAGATATATTGCACCAACAACCGTAAGCCTGTTCATTATGAACTGAATGTGTTCTGCGGTATTGGCCCCCGGACGTATACCAGGAATAAACCCACCGTTCTTACGCAGGTTCTCTGCGGTTTCAGTAGGGTTGAACACATTGTTCATGTAGAAAAATGAGAAGAAAGTAAGAAGAGCAATGAACGCCACTATGTAAAGCGGCTTACCATGACCAAGCATGTTAATTACATTGGCAAGCATGCCATCTGGCGTTGCACCCATGCCAGAAAAACCAGCAATGGTTACAGGAAATAATAACAGAGATGAAGCGAAGATAGGAGGAAGAACACCAGCAGTGTTAAGCTTTAACGGAAGATATGTGCTTTCGCCCTGATATTGTTTATTACCCTGCGTGCGCTTAGGATATTGAACTATCATTCTGCGTTGAGCACGTTCAACGAATACTATAAGCGCAATAAGAGCCAGTGCCAGAGCAAGAACAATTATTATGATAGATGAAGATAATGCACCTGTACGACCAAGCTCTAAAGTACGGGCAATTGCAGAAGGCATACCAGCTACTATACCGGCAAAAATTATCAATGAAGTGCCTTGCCCAATACCGCGCGCAGTGATCTGTTCGCCCAGCCACATTAAGAACATTGTACCGCCAGTAAGCGATATAACTGTTGTTACGTAGAACATGTTGTGGTCTTGCAGAATAACGGCCGCCTGGCCATTAATGTTAACTGAAAGCAGGTAAGTTGCTATACCAACGCCTTGAAAGCTGGCCATGAATATTGTACCAATACGCGTATATTGCTGAATTTTGCGACGACCTGCTTCACCGCCTTCCTTACGAAGCTGGTTAAGAGCAGGATACATAAAAGTAAGCAACTGCATGATAATAGAAACTGTAATATACGGCATTATGTTCAATGCGAATATGGTCATACGCGAAAGCGCACCACCCGAGAACATGTTAAAAAGATCAAGAAGGCCGCCAGAATGTTGCTTCGATAATTCTTCGATGATGCGAGAATCTATTCCCGGAAGAGGAATGTAGGTACCTAAACGGTAAACAATAAGCGCACCAATAACAAACCATATCCTTTTTTTAAGTTCTTCGGCTTTACCAATGGCTCCGAAGTTTATATTTGATGCTAGTTTATCGAATGATGACATTTGAAGTTACAGGTTACAGGTTACAGGTTACAGGTTTTAAAAAGTAACATCTGTCACCTCTCACCTGTTACCTAAAAACTATTTTTTTGCTTTTTTCTTAGCTTTTGGCGCAGCTTTAACTTTAGCTTCCTTAACCTTATCAGGATTTGGAGCAGCAGCCCTTGGAAAATTTTTGATTATATTTACTTTTCCGCCAGCAGCTTCAATAGCTTTAAGCGCAGAAGCAGAAGCTTTCTGAACTGTGATCTCGATTTTTGCTGTTATTTTGCCAAAACCAAGAAGTTTTACACCATCTAAACGGGCTTTAACCAGGCCAGCGCCAACAAGAGCTTCAATAGTAACCGGAGATGAAAGTTTTTTCTCGTCAATAGCTTTCTGTATATCGGAAACATTCACAACATCATACTCAACACGAGTGAAGTTGTTGAAACCACGCTTAGGAAGACGACGGTGAATTGGAGTTTGACCACCTTCGAAACCATTTACAGCAACACCAGAACGAGCCGTTTGACCCTTGCCACCACGACCAGATGTTTTACCTTTGCCGGAACCGATACCACGACCAACGCGAATTTTACCGCGAGTTGAGCCAGGATTAGGTTTTAAGTTATTCAGAGAGAAAGCCATTTTAATTACCCTTCAATAATTCTTACTAAATGTTGAACTTTTCTTATCATGCCGCGAATAGCAGGAGTATCCTGCAATTCATTAACACGATGACGTTTGCCAAGACCCAGACCTATTAGAGTAGATTCCTGATCTTTAGTACGACCAATTTTGCTACCTGTCTGTTCTAATTTTATTTTTTTTGCAGCCATATATATACCTATTATTCTTCAATTTTTTCAGCAGAGGCTTTACTACCAACTTCACGCTGAGAAACTATTTCATTAACTTTTTTACCTCTTCTAGCAGCAGTGCTTTTAGGCGACTGAATAAGCTGAAGAGCTTTGAAAGTACTGTTAACCATGTTGTAAGGGTTAGAAGAGCCAAATGATTTAGCCACAATATCCTTTACGCCAAGAGCTTCAAATATAGCACGCATCGGACCACCTGCAATGATACCGGTACCAGGAGCAGCAGTACGAAGGATAACACCACCCGCACCAGCTTTGGTTTTAATATCATGGTGAATGGTTCTACCTTCACGCAGAGGAATTTTTACCATATTTCTTCTGGCAGCTTCAGTTGCTTTACGTTTAGCATCAGCAACCTCTTTAGCCTTACCTTTACCAACGCCGATCTTGCCTTTGCCATCACCCACTACTACCAGCGCAGCGAAACCAAATCTTCTACCACCTTTTACTACTTTAGTAGTACGGTTAATAGAAACCAGCTTATCAATGAACTCTGAAACTTCTGCTTCTCTTTCTTTCGGAGCGTTATTTCTTTTTCTTTCTTCAGCCATGTTTTACCTTTAAAATTAAAACTTAAGTCCTGCTTCACGAGCAGCATCAGCAAGAGATTTAACCCTGCCATGATACAGGTATGAACCCCTATCGAATACTACTTCGGAAACTTTTTTATCAAGCGCGCGTTTAGCAACCAGTTTACCTACTGCCGCCGCCGCTTCTTTATTAGATCTGTTCTTCAATTTGCCTTTTAGCTCAGGATCAAGGGTTGAAGCAGCTACAATAGTTACTGCTTTAACATCATCAATAAGCTGTGCATGAATATTGTTGTTCGACTTGAAGATAGAAAGACGTGGTTTGCCCTTAGCCGCAATTTTAACTTTGTGACGAACCCTTTTCTCTCTTCTAGTAGCCGTTTCGCTTCTTTTAGACATAAAATCCTCTCAATTATTTCTTCTTGCCTTCTTTTCTTCTAATGTATTCACCAGTATATCTGATACCTTTTGCTTTATAAGGCTCAGGTTTTTTCATAGAGCGAATTTCCGCCGCAACCTGACCAACAAGACGTTTATCAATACCAGAGATATTTATTTCTGTAGGTTTCGGGGTTTTTATCTCGATACCGGCAGGAATTGGGTAATCAACATCATGCGAAAAACCAAGGTTAAGCTTCAGGCTTTTGCCTTGTGCGTTAGCTTTGTAACCTACGCCTTCGATTTCAAGTGTTTTAGAGAAGCCCTCAGTAACACCGATCTGCATATTCTTAACAAGCGCAAATATAAGACCAAGCTTTGCTTTAACAATAGTTTCGCCTGAATCATCATCATTCGCTGGTTTGAAAGCAACTTTTCCATCAATGATGGTAACTTTTACTTCAGCAGGAACATTGGCAACAAGTGTACCTTTTGAACCTTTTACGGAAATTTCGCTGCCGTTAAGTTTTACCTCAACGCCTTTTTCCAGTTTTATAGGGTTTTTAGCTAAACGAGACATTAGAATACCTCACATATTAATTCGCCACCAACGTTAAGTTTGCGCGCTTCGTAATCAGGAAGAACGCCCTTAGATGTTGATATAACAGTTAGACCAAGACCGTTGAAGCTCTTTCTAAGAGTTTCGATCTGTGAATAGATACGACGACCAGGCTTAGAAACGCGTTTGATCTTCTTGATAACCGGCTGGCCATTAAAGTATTTCAGATTGATATTGATTCTTTTAATACCTTTTCTGATCTCAACTTCTTCAAAGCTGTTTATAAAGCCTTCGTTCTGAAGAACCTGAAGTATAGATTTATTCAGATAGTTCGACACAACCATAACTTCAGCTATATGCGCCTGCTGTCCGTTACGGATAGTTGCGATCATATCTGATGTAGCACAATTAAAAGACATATATTCTCCCTACCAGCTTGATTTAATTACGCCCGGAAGCTGACCATTCTGAGCCAATTCCCTAAGCATGTTTCTGCAAATACCGAACTTTCTGTGGTAGCCACGAGGACGACCAGTAAGTTCACAACGGTTACGTAAACGAGTTTTTGCGCTGTTCTTAGGCAGGCGCGAAAGCTTCATAACAGCATCAAACCTAACATCCTGAGTTGTTTCTTTATCCATGATAGTAGCTTTTAATTTAGCCCTTCTACCTTTAAACTCTTTGGTAAGTCTTTTTCTTTTATCGTTTCTTTCTATGGAACATTTTTTAGCCATAAGTACCGTTACTGTTGATTGTTATTTTCGATGTTAATAAATGGTAAATTAAAACCTTGTATCAACGCCTTCGCTTCCTCAGAAGTTCTGGCAGATGTTACGATAGTTATATCCATACCCTTGATCTGATCAATCCTGTCAGAGCTGATCTCAGGGAATATTGCGTGCTCTTTGATACCGAAAGATATATTACCTTTACCATCAAAGCTTTTATCGCTAAGGCCACGGAAATCACGGATCTTAGGGAATGCTATGTTTACAAGTCTATCAAGGAACTCATACATTTTCTTGCCACGAAGGGTAACTTTACAGCCAATACCCTGACCTTCACGTAAACGGAAGTGCGCAATAGATTTTTTAGCTTTTGTTATAACCGCTTTCTGACCAGCAATCTGTGTAAGTTCTGCAGCTGCAACATCAGGAGCTTTTGAATCACGAAGAGCTTCGCCAACGCCCATATTAAGCGTAATTTTTACAAGCTTCGGAACCTGCATAGGGTTTTTATAACCGAACTGCTTTACAAGAGCGGGAGTTATTTTGTCTTTATATTCTGTATGTAATCTTGCTGTGTTTTTCATAAATATTATCCTATAACCTCGCCTGATTTTCTGGCAAATCTAACTTTTTTACCGTCTTTCAGAGTTTTATATCCAATTTTAGTTACAGCACCTGATTTAGGATCAATAGCTGAAACATTAGATATGTGCAGTGAAAGCTCTTTGTTGATTATGCCGCCAGCAGACTGAGCCGATTGCTTAGTATGCCTTTTAACGATATTCAAACCAGCAACCACTACTCGGTCGTTCTCTTTTAGAACACGAACGATCTCGCCTTCTTTACCTTTATCTCTGCCGGTAAGAATTTTAACTTTATCACCTTTTTTAAGGCGGAGTTTCTTCTGATGTTTTTTAACTTCTGTAGCCATTTTAATTTCCTATAATACTTCTGGGGCAAGAGAGATTATTTTCATAAACTTCTCATTAACCCTTAATTCACGAGTAACCGGCCCGAATACACGAGTTCCGATAGGCTCATCCTGCTTATCGATAAGAACAGCAGCGTTAGTATCGAAACGAATAGAAGAACCATCAGCTCTTCTGGTTTCTTTTCTGGTACGAACCACTACTGCGCGGTGAACCGCACCTTTTTTCACTTTACCGCGAGGTATAGCATCCTGGATAGAAACGACGATTATATCGCCTACGCCAGCATACCTTCTGTGAGTTGCTCCTAAAACCTTAATGCAACGCAAAGACTTCGCACCAGAGTTATCGGCCACTTTTAATGTTGTTTCTACCTGTATCATAACTTTTCCTAACTTTTAAAAGAGCGCCCTTATATACTAAAATCGCCCATTTTTCAACCTTATTTCTTACCTTCCTGTTTTACCACAATCCACCTCTTAAGCTTCGAGATAGGAGCAGTTTCCTGGATAGCAACTTTATCACCCACTTTGTACTGATTATCTTCATCGTGAGCATAAAACTTCTTCGATTTAGTAACAACCTTACCGTAAATAGGGTGTTTAACACGACGATCTACCTGTACAGTAATCGTTTTGTTACCCTTATCGCTTGTTACAACACCTTCTAAAACTCTTTTTGGCATAAATTCTCCCTATTTCCCTATGCTACTTTTTTCTTCTTGGTTTCTTTCTTAGCTGCCTTTTCTTCTTTAGCTTTATTTTTCTCAGCAGACTTCTTAGTAGTTTTTTCTTTCTTAGGAGCAGCAGAACCCGCAGCAATCTCAGCGCCTGAATTCAAATAAGTTTGAACTCTTGCAACATCCTTACGGATCTCGTTGAACCTGTGAGTTTTATCAAGCTCACCAGTTGTTCTTTGGAAACGAAGGTTGAACAGCTCTTTCTTGCTTTCAATAAGAAGCTGATTCAGCTCGTCCTTGCTTTTGCCTTTTAAATCTTCGTATTTCATACTAATACTGCCTTTTAATAAATTTAGTTTTTATTGGAAGTTTCGCCGCTGCAAGCTCAAAAGCTTCGCGCGCTACTTGTTCCGTAACACCTGAAAGTTCAAATAATATAGTTCCAGGCTTTACTTTAGCTGCCCAAAATTCGATAGCACCCTTACCTGAACCCTGACGAACCTCTAGAGGCTTGGCAGTTACCGGAGTATGAGGGAATACGCGAATCCAAAGTTTACCCTGACGCTTCATCGCACGGGAAATTGCACGACGGGAAGCCTCAAGCTGGCGTGAAGTTAAACGATCAGGGGCAAGTGCCTTAAGACCAAATTCACCATAATTCAGGGTAAAGCCGCCCTTCGCAGAACCACTGATTCTACCTTTGAACGCTTTCCTGTGCTTTGTTTTTACTGGCATTAACATAAAAATCTATCCTTGTTTCCTTTCTTGTCTTTCAGGGCGACCACCTCTTTCGCTTCTGTTCGGCCTACCGGCAACACCTGCTAAAGCGCGCTTTTCATGAGCGTATGGGTCGTGAGCAAGAATCTCGCCACGATAAACCCAAACTTTCACACCAAGTACACCATAAGTAGTTTGCGCAATGTGCTTAGCAAAATCGATATCAGCACGAAGAGTATGCAAAGGAACGCGACCTTCACGGTACCATTCCATACGTGCTATTTCATTACCGTTCAAACGGCCTGAAACGTTAATACGAACACCTTCAGCACCCATTTTCATTGCAGACTGGATAGCACGCTTAAGAGCTTTCTTGTAAGAAACACGACGTTCAAGCTGCTGTGTAATGCCTTGCGCAATAATTGCAGCATCAACTTCAGGACGACGAACTTCAACTATATTAACTGAAGCTTCATCTTTAGTGAATTGAGCGATCTGTTTTTTGATATCTTCAATATCAGCACCTTTTTTGCCTATGATAACACCAGGCTTAGCCGTGTGAATTATCACGCGTATCTTGTTTGCCGATCTTTCGATGATGATCTTAGAAACTGAAGCTTCCTTAAGCTTCAAGGTAAGATGTTTTTTGATCTTCACATCTTCATGGAACTTTTTAAGATAGTTCTGCTTATCAGCAAACCATCTTGAATCCCAAGTGCGATTCATCTGAATTCTAAAACCAATAGGATTTATCTTCTGACCCATATTAAGCCCTTTCTTCCAATATTATTGAAACGTTACTAAAAAATTTCTCGATCTTGGCTGAACGGCCACGACCACGAGTAGCAAACCTTTTCATTACAATACCACGACCAACGCGAACTTCTTTCACGAATAATCTGTCGATATCAAGGTTATGATTGTTTTCTGCATTAGCGATAGCAGACTGAAGCAGTTTTTTAACAGGACGCGCCACAGCTTTTTTAGAGAATTCAAGCTGAACCAAAGCGTTATTAGCCTTGCTGCCCCTGATAAGACCAGCAACCAATTCTACCTTGCGAGGAGAAGAACGAAGCGAACGAAGTTCCGCCATCGCCTGATTTCCTGCTAGTACTCTTTCTCTTTTCTGTTTGCTCATATATACTACCTAAATAATTATGCTGCCGCCGGCGTTGCTTTTTTATCAGCTGGCGTGTGGCCTTTAAACGTACGTGTAGGTGAAAACTCACCCAGTTTATGACCAACCATTTCTTCTTTAATAACAACCGGCACAAACGTTTTGCCGTTATAAACACCTATCGTTAAACCAACAAAATCAGGTATGATAGTTGATCTACGAGACCAAGTGTTAATTACTTTATGTGAACCCTGTGCAGCTAAAACTCTTTTAAGTAAGCTTTTATCTACAAACGGACCTTTCCATGCACTTCTTGCCATATAATTTTCCTACTGTTTACCTTTTTTCTTACGTTGCATTATCATGTCCCAAGAAGCTTTCTTAGGATCACGAGTTTTTGTACCCCAAGGAGAAACTGGGTGACGACCACCAGAGGTTTTACCTTCACCACCACCGTGCGGGTGATCTACCGGGTTCATCGTTACGCCACGATTATGCGGACGCCTGCCCTTCCAGCGAGATCTGCCAGCTTTACCAACTACCTGGTTCTGGTGATCTGGGTTAGATACAGCACCGATAGTTGCCATGCAATTATCAGAAACTTTACGAACTTCGCCAGACTGTAATTTAATGATAGCGTAACCAGAATCTTTACCGGTAAGCTGCACATATGTACCTGCAGAACGAGCCATCTGGCCGCCCTTACCTACTTTTAATTCCACGTTGTGAACAACAGTTCCAACCGGAATATTCTTAAGAGGCATTGCATTACCTGGTTTAATATCGGCAGATTCAGAAGCGATAACTTTATCGCCAACAGCTAAACGCTGAGGGCATAGAATATAAGAAAGTACGCCATCTTTGTATTTAATAAGAGCAATGTGCGCAGTACGATTAGGATCGTATTCGATACGCTCAACCACAGCTTCAATATCAAGCTTGCGACGTTTGAAATCTATTTCACGAAGAGAACGTTTATGACCACCGCCACGGAAACGTGAAGTTATGTGACCATTATTATCACGACCTGTAGATGCCTTCTTACCTTTTGTAAGAGTTTTCTCAGGCGCGCCTTTGTATAGATCGCTTCTGTCAACTAGCACTAGGCCACGTTGCGAAGGAGTTGTAGGGTTGTAGAATCTTAATGCCATAACTATTTCACTCCTGCTGTAATATCAATCTTTTCGCCAGCTTCAAGCGTAATGATCGCTTTTTTGTAGTCGCTTCTAACACCACGGTGACCGCGGAATAATTTTTCTTTGCCTTTAGTGTTAACTACATTCACCGACTTAACTTTCACACCGAAAATATCCTGGATAGCAGATTTTATTTCAGGCTTGGTTGAAGAACCTTCAACAATGAACACAACCTGGTTGTTCGCAGAAAGATGCGTAGATTTCTCTGTGATCACAGGTCTTTTAATAATTTCAAAACTTCTTGCTTCTTTTGCCATGTTACTTACCCGCTAGCCTTTTTTGTAAATCTTCTAATGCGTGTTTTGTGAACACAAGCTTCTCGTGACGAAGAATGTCATAAACATTCAGGCCGCCCTGGAAGATCTCATCAATATGCATTAAAGAGTTGATCGCTTTAGAAAAATTATCTTTATCATTCGAGCCTCTAACGAATAGAGCCGACTTGATATTCAATTTTTCTAATTTTGATTTAAGATCTTTTGCTTTTGGAGAATCGATAACCGCTGTATCAAGAACTGTAAGGTTTTTTTCCGCCAATTTAAGGGAAAGTGCAGTTTTTAAACCCAATGCTTTTATTTTTTTATTCAATTTATATTCGTAAGAACGAGGAGCCATTGCATGCGCAACACCACCACCACGCTGGTGAGGACCTTTAAGTGAACCCTGACGCGCGTTACCAGTACCTTTCTGCGCGAACGGTTTTTTAGTTGTGCCATGAACTTCAGAACGAGTTTTTACTTTTTGCGTACCGGCACGACGTTTTGCAAGCTGCCAAGTAACAACCTTGTGAAGAATATCGTTACGAAGCTCAACGCCGAAAATATCTTTGTTAAGTTCAACCGAACCCGAATTCTTATTATCTAATGTTATAATGTCTAATTTCATAAAAATTACTCAATATTAATTTTGTTGCTCAGCTTGTGCTTCAGGAGCCTTTTCCTGCTGCTGCTGTTCTTGCTGTTGAGCCGCCGCAGCATTTTTCTTAACCGCGCCTGGCCTAGGAACATCTTTCGAAAGAATTTTTTTAGCAGCATCTTTAATTTCAATGATAGCGCCATCAAAGCCTGGAACAGCGCCTTGAACAGCTATTAAGCCTTGCTCATCATCTACAAGTACTACTTTCAAATTCTGGATAGTGGTACGATTAGTACCTTGGTGACCGGCCATTTTTTTGCCTTTAAATACACGACCTGGATCTTGACGCTGACCAGTAGAACCATGAGAACGGTGAGAAACAGATACACCGTGCGTAGCTTCTAAACCAGCGAAATTCCAGCGTTTCATAACACCTTCAAAACCTTTACCAAGCGTTTCCGCTGATACATCAACCTTCTGACCAACTAGAAAGTGAGAAGCAAGCATTTCATCGCCTTGCTGTAATAAATTTTCTTTTGCAACTCGGAATTCTCTAAGAACTTCAGTAGGTTCAACCTTCTGTTTCGCGAAATAACCACGAACAGGCTTAGTTAAGCTTTTCACCTTACGAGTACCAAAACCAAGCTGAACGGCGTTGTAGCCATCTTTCTCTTCGGTACGTATGTTAACTACTTTATTACCAGCAACTTCAAGAAGTGTTGCAGGAATATGATTGCCTTGCTCGTCAAATATACGAGTCATGCCTAATTTTTTGGCTAGAATGCCTGTGCGTTTATTCCTATTCATAACTATGCAGCCTCCTGCATCACTTCAACAAACACTTCAACACCAGCTGGAAGGTCTAACTTGCCAAGGGCATCCAAAGTTTGAGGATTAGTATCAATAATATCTATAACTCTAGCGTGGGTTCTGATCTCAAATTGATCACGGGATTTTTTATCAACATGGGGTGAGCGTAATACGCAAAAGGTTTCTCTTTTAACCGGCATCGGAATTGGGCCTCTAGAAACTGAACCAGTTCTACGAACCGTATCTACAATACTTCTAGCAGATTGATCGATCAATCTATGATCAAATGCTTTTAGTTTAATTCTTATTTTTTGTCCTAGCATATTATTCTCTTAACCATGTTAAATAACTTAACATCGCAATTAATTTCGCGGTGTTTCTAGCCCTATTCTCTACCGAGTATCCTTACGGACTTTGGCAGGGGAGAAGGGACTCGAACCCATAACCCTCGGTTTTGGAGACCGATGCTCTACCAATTGAGCTACTCCCCTACTATCTTAAAAACCTCGGATCGCCTTACTTTTAACAATATTTTCCTGACCAATTTCTTAATCGGGACGCGCTTTATAACTTAAAGATATATGAATGGCAAGCACTTTTTTTATAGAATATTTATTTTCCTTACAAACCATACCACAAGCCAACCTTAGAAGGTTTATAAAAAAACCATACGCTGCATAATATTTATTTTATGGCTCCATTATATGGTTGCAGGCAGCTTCATAATTAAGTATAAGTTACCTTCAAAATCCTTGCCAACAACCATTTGATTTTAAATGATAATTTTTTATTGCATCTAGTTAACGATTTTTTAATGATTTTAGTGTATAATATATAGCATGAGACATAGACCAACTATAAAAGAGAGCTTATCTGAGTCTGCCTGGGCAATTGGCGGAGAGAAGAAGGCCGCCTCGTTTGGCCTAAATAGTAAAACCGTTGCCTTTTGTCAACCCGACATGTTTTTTGACCCCGCCCACACCGAAGAATTATTCGATGCACTAAAGGAACTAAAAGCCCATGCAGGCGATAATTGCGGATTCATGTTAATATCTGCGGAAAATGATAGCTTTATAAACATAAGGAATGACGGTGAAAAATCCAGAAAAAAGCTCGCAGAGTTTTTAGAGAAAAACGAAGATGTGCACGCTCCGGTATTTTATATGGAACACGAAGCACAAATTGCCATGACTAAGATAAAACAGATAACTAAGCAGGTAAATGTTTTAGATAATGATATAAAGATATTCCTTAATTAATTTCTATTGCATTCTGTTTTTTGAATCACTATTTAATCTAACAACTAACTACTAGTAACTAACAACTATCTTAATGCGGGTGTAGTTTAGTGGTAAAACTCCAGCCTTCCAAGCTGATCTCGAGGGTTCGATTCCCTCCACCCGCTCCAAGCCTAACTATTCAAGCTACCACTGACACAGACAAAATTTAGCTTTTAATTCGTCGTATCAAAATTGTAACACAAGTTTTCTTTGTAACCTTTTAACCCACTCAAAAATATCAATTCACTCCCAGATCAGCAGGGAATTCGTATAAGATTAAAAATCTATTAATTTGGATTTGGTTTAATACCGATTGGTTTTATTATGGCTGCTGCAGATACATTAAAAGGCTTCGCTTCCCCAAGATACATAACGCTTTCGATCGTAGGAATTTCCCTGCTGGTTGTTTTCTCGTTCCTTTCCTACAGGCTTTCGGAACCTATCATGAGCACCGTGTACTCTAACCTAAGCGCGGAAGACAGCGCTTCAGTAGTTACAGAACTTGGCCTGCTTGGCGTTAAGTTTGAAGTTAAATCTGGCGGTTCAGAAATTATGGTGGAAAGCCCAGAGGTTCTGAAAGTACGTATGTTGCTTGCGCAGAAAGGCTTACCAGGCAAGGCTAATATTGTTGGTTACGAGATATTCGATAAAGATAATATGCTAGGCACTTCCAATTTTGTGATGAACGTTAATCTTGTAAGGGCGCTGGAAGGAGAGCTTTCCAGAACCATCTCTTCCCTTAACACAATAAAATCTGCCAGGGTTCACTTGGTTATTCCACGCAAGGAAGTTTTCAAAAGGAACGATTACGGCGCTTCTGCATCTGTTGTTCTGGAACTTAATAACAGGCTTGATATTCCAAAAGAAGAATCTCAGGCGGTGCGCCATATAGTTTCATCTTCAGTGCCTGGGCTTTCTCCGCAGAAAATAACCATAGTTGACAGCAACGGCAGAATTCTTGCCAAAGCCAAGAGTGATGAAGATATGGGCTCACAATCTACCGCTGATTCTGCCGATATGAAATTTTCGATGGAAGAAAGATTCAGGAAACAAATATCTAACATGATAGAACAGGTTGTTGGCCAGGGCAAAGTTGAAGCGCAGGTTACCGTTGAAATGGACTTCCAGCGCAGCACAGAAACTGAAGAGAAGTTCGATCCGGAAGGTCAGGTGGCACGCTCTACACAAACTACTGAGGCAGTATCGAACTCTACCGGTGGCGCAGGCGGCGAGGCTTCAGTTGCTACCGAACTTACCGGAGAAGCAGGCGGTGGTGGCGGTGGTAGTGAGAACGACCAGAAAACCGATGAGGTAACTAATTTTGAAATATCTAAGAAAGTTACGAACAGAATAAATGAAGGCGGCAC
>CAZLZP010000035.1:0-14316 GCA_964564045.1 uncultured Rickettsiales bacterium | reverse complement strand
TTTTAAGATTAAAAAATTTACTTATTCCTGAACTGGAGCACTACTGCGCTAAAAATGGTCTTGATGTTGATATAAACAAAGATATCGACACCGGTGGAACAAACAAAGTTTCTGTTTTTACCAAATTCCAAGGCAATGATGCCATAATCTGCATCGCTCTTAACACTTCGGATAATCCCAGACATGGCACAGTTCTTTCAAATGCCCTAAAAATAGTGAAGCTGATGAAGAAGTGCGAACAATGGTTATCTTCCGTAACCGATAGAAATGGAGATAAGATCAATGTGCGCCTGCCAAAAGTTTATTATAACGGCGTACTTACAGAAGAAGCTCTCCCAAGGGCATTTTATATTGTTGAAGATGCAGGTAAGGATATTCTTCCATTTAAAAGTGATGTTGATGTTTTCAAACCAGAGCAGGCTTACAAGGTAGCAAAAAATTTTGCAGCTTATACTTTCGGTATAGACGAGTATTTCAAAGGTAATGTTCTGAAGGAGCTTATAGCCAGGAAAGATAGTTATTCCCCTAAAGAATGCTTACTAAGCCTGAAGAGATTCAAGAACGATGAGATAGCATTAGGGAATATTGCAAACATTCCCGACATGAAGGTTTCTGTTAATGAATATCTGAATAAAGCTATTTCTATAGTTAGCAGAATAGCCCCGCATTACAAAGCAATTGGCGATAAAATGAAGCGCGGTGTAATTCATGGAGATACTTATGCCGATAATCAGATAATAGAAGAGATAACCAATGGAGGCCTAAAGCAAGAAGGTTGCGTAATAATAGACCCCGAAGGTATTGCAAGAAAAGGCTACAAGGCGATGGATCTGGCTTTGACCATAAATTGCATGAATGGCGTTGATTTAAATACAGGTAAGCTAAACGAAGTTGGGCTTGCTGCATTAAAGGGTTACAACAAGATATATGATATTGATGGCAAGGATTTCGCAAAGAACCTACATCTGATGCTCGCGAATTCATGCATGTATATTGTAGAGATGCGCACCGGCAAGGCAGCACGGGAGCTGAAGTTCCGCGGTGTGGATATATTACTGGACAGGGCAGAAGTTTACTTGCAACATTTTAAAAAAATGAAAGATAAATTTGAAGCTATAGATACCAGAACTGCTATTGATGATAAACAAAAACGTGACCTGATGTTTAAAGAATTAGGCATCGACCCGGAAAAATTACATTTTGCCGGAGAAGCAAAAACACACGCGAAAGCAACGCCTAAACAGCAGATAACGGAAGTTGCCAAAAGAGCTAGGAAGGTCCTCCAAGCGGCTATACAGTAGATTAAATATTATAATGAAACCGTGTTTTGATACGGAAGATACACGCAAATGAAACCACCGCTGCGAATATAATGTAATATGAAATAAATGAGTGGGTTCCCATGGCATCGTTCATTTTTGTGATAACAATTGGCGCAGTGCCGCCGAAAATCGCCGCCGCTAAATTACACGAAAGAGCCATGCCGGTATAACGCGTTCTGGTTGGAAAGATATCTACCAGCAGTGCAGGTATTGGCGCCAGATAGAACGCCAAAATTATACCGAATATAATTTGCGATATAAGCGCGTATTCAAACATGCCTTTTTCCAGAAAATGCAGATACGGAATAGCGTAAATAGCATAGGCGAACAGCGCCAGCTTCATTATCTTTTCCCTGTCGTACTTATCGCAAAGTTTTGCAGATATTGGCGTTATTATCATCATGGTAATAAGCACAATGGAAAATATTGTGAGCGTATCGGAAGTAGAAAAATGCAAAAACTTCACCATGAAGCTATTCATGAAAACCGTTTGAATATAGAATGGAATTGTTACCGAAAGATATATACCTATGCCAAGCAGTATTTCTTTGTAGTTGGTACGAAGAGCCTCAGAAACTGGCCTGTCGGAAAGGTGACCCGTTTCCTTTGCGTCCATGAATGCCGGAGATTCATCGAGCTTATTACGTATATACAAACCAACCATAGCGATAAAAAAGCCAAGTATGAACGGTATGCGCCAGCCCCAAGAATCGAAATCTTCTGCCGACATAATGTTGGCAAGAATTGTAGCCATTAAAGCACCTGTAAGCAGCCCCACAAGCATACTAAGTATGGTTGTACTACCTAACAGGTTCTTGTTATTTTCGTTCGAATGTTCCACCATGTAAACTATTGAACCGCCGAATTCACCACCAACAGCCACACCCTGCACCAAACGGATAACGGTTAGAAGTATGGGCGCCCATATACCTATTGTAGCGTATGTGGGAAGCAGACCTATACATGCAGTTGGCACGGCCATCATTAGTATGGAAAGGGCCAGCGCGTTTTTACGGCCATATTTATCACCGATGTAACCGAAGAAAACCGCACCAAGTGGCCGCATAAGAAAACCAACCGCGAATATGCCAAAGGTTGCTATAAGCGCCGCAGCATCATCTCCCGCTGGGAAGAAATGTTTTGAAATAAGTGCGGTGAATGTACCATAAAGCGCGTAATCGTACCATTCCAGGCCGTTGCCTATCATGGTTGATGCTACTACTTTGCGTGTTGCTGACATAATCTTTGTTATTAGAAATTATTTATCAAGAAATCTATCTTTTTTTGCCAGCTGCATATCTTTCAGCAGGTCTTTGTTCTTTTCGGCCTCGCCCATATCTTTCATAACTTCCTTCATGGAAGATTCTATCTGATCAAGTGCGCCGCCTTCTTTCAAAGCCTTTAGCATTTTAGTTTTATCGGAAAGAGCATCAAGCTTAACAAGTTCGTCTGCGGTACGTTTTATCTCTTTTTTCTCTTTTCCTTTTGTTTCTTCGGCACCTTCATGCACCGGGCCTATTTCAGCCAGGGCCTTTGCTTTTAGCATTTCAAGATCTATCAGCCTTTGTTCGCGCAGAGCCTCGTTCTCGGCCTCAGGCCCACGACTTTTACCACGAGCCGTTTGGGCTTCATCATCTATATTACCCTTTTTCGCTTCATTCTTTTTTTCCTTCGCCTTTACGCGCGTTCTTTCGTAATCACGCTTCAGGTCGCTTAGATGGTCTTGTATATTCACGAACTTAAGATCGCCATCAGATTTTTTCTGGACATTTAGCCTGCCTGCCGCATCAAACTGGAACGAGGCTACATCTGGCAGGGCTATGGCAAGCTGATCTAGATTCTTTTCCAGTTTATCTGATGCGGCAGAAAAATTATTTATTATTTTTGCCACTTTTGGCGTTAGCTTATTTTCACCACGGAGATAATCTGTAAGCTTCACTTCGCGCTCGCCACCCTTAGTGCGAACACTTGCGAACACAGCACCATCTTTACGCCTTACCCTACCCACTTCCGGGACAAGGTTACGCAAACGACGCTCATGACGACGCATATTGGAGTATACACGCTGGGTTTGCTGCGCCATATTCTGGATTGCCTGCTGTTGTGCCTGCTGTTGCTGCGCCGAAAGCGACGAACCAGTATTTAACGATGAACCGGCATTTTGTCCCGAGCTTTGAAGCTGGTTTCTTACCATACTGAAAACACGCTGAACAATGTTAACCGATGCCAATGGATTGTTGAAAGAGTTAGGATCGTTGGTTATTTGGGAAAGCTGCGTAGCGGTTTGCTGGTCGAGCCCAGCCGAACGCGCAGCCTGTCGATTATTTATCATGGCGGCAAGGCTTTTTTCAGCCCCCTGCGCCTGAGTTTTATTAAGCTGCAGCTCTGTACCATTCGCAAGATATTTACCATTAAGCTGTAACCTGTTTGCACCTGCCACGCCTATCATTTGGGAAACAACAGCGGTATCGAGCGTTATGCCGAGTTCTATTGCACGCTTCAGGTTGAACGCAAAACCAACCCGCATTGCAATATTCTTCAGCTCTTCAATGCTTAGATATTTTGAAAGAAATTCTACGTTACCATTTGCAAGCTGCGCCGCAATCTGATCAAGAGATATTGTAGAAGGCCCCGAGATGCTTTCACCCTCCTGCAAGGCAATATGTCTAACTTCCTGCCCGCTAAGTTCGTGAACCTTCTCTTCAGATATGGATTTTTCCGTTATAGCCTTGATAAGGTCGATAAGCTCGTTATCGCTCATGCCGAGTTCGTCAAGCATGCCTTTTATAGCCTTGGTCTTCGAGGCTTTATCTTCCGATGTTATAATATTTTCATTCATTACTTTAATTTTATTATAAAATATCTATAGTACAAAACTAATAATGATTTTTATATATTTACAGTAGAAATGGCTGAAAACAAACAACAAAAAAGCAATATAGGCAGCAACGCCAAGGGCATGGCCACCTTGGGCATAAACAAAATTATTGTTATCCTTACTATTCTGGCTTTTTTACTGCTGGCCTTTCAGGTTTTTAGCTTTATTGGCAGCTACTCAAAAAAAACTGAGCTTATGATGTCTCAGGGCCGCATAATTAACATCGACCCGAAATCAAACAAGCTTGAGCTCACAGATATTTCCGAACAGGAACTTCAGGAAAAAAGAAACAAAGCCCACATTGAAAAAATAGCCAAAGGCGAGCAGCCAGAAGAGTTGGTTGGCCCAATGCCGAAGGAGATTACCCTTGAGGAAATGGTTGGCCCAATGCCAGCTTCTGATGCGCTTGTAGCAAAAACTGAAGAAAAACCGGCAAAAGTTAAAAAGCCGGTTGATTACAATACAGCAAATCTTTCCATTATAGTTACCGAAATTGGCCCCATAAACGAAAACCTTGAGCTTGCAAGAACATTACCACTGGAGGTTACTTTCGCCTTCTCACCCTACACTGATGATCTAAAGAAGAAGCTTGATCTGGCGGCAGCAGACGGACGCACCTCTTTACTTAACCTGATGATGCAACCTTCCGGCTTTCCAATGAAGGATAATGGCCCAATGTCTATTCAGGTAAATTACGATGAGAACGAGAACATCGCCCGGTTTGAGAAAGCTGCAATTCTTTCCGGCAGGGCGAAAGGTTTGCTGGCCGTTAATGACGAAGTGTTAACAAGTAAATTTGACAAGCTTGCTCCTATTTTAAAAAAAATAAGTGAGAAATCCATGTTCTTTGGTTACTTCAAAGGAACAAACAATCTGAATGTTGAAAATGATGCAAAGCCTTTAGCCGCCGATATCTTCGGAGTTGATTACCTGGTTGATGCAGACCCAAGTCAGGATGAGATGGAAGCCGTGCTGGCTCAGGTGAAAGAAGACCTGCTTGTCAAGAAAAAGAAAGTTATAATAGCAATAAGGGCCTACCCTAATTCTATCAGCACTATAAAGAAATGGATTGATGAAAATACTGGAGATACTATCCAGATTGCCCCAATAAGTTATTTTGTAACGAATAATTAATTATGAAAATTGACAGAGAAAATTTGCCTTATAGAAAATGCGTAGGCGTAATGCTGCTAAACAATGAAGGTAAGGTTTTTGTTGGACAACGTATAGATAACAAAGCAGATGCCTGGCAGATGCCCCAGGGCGGCGTTGATGAAGGCGAAGACCTTGAAGTAGCTGCAAGGCGAGAATTACAGGAAGAGATAGGCACATCTAATATTGAAATAATAGCCCGTGCAGGCAACTGGTATTCTTATGATATTCCTGATTTTCTCATCCCAAAATTCTGGAGCGGCAAGTATCGCGGACAAACGCAAATGTGGTTCCTGGCGAATTTTAAGGGCACTGACGGCGAAATAAATATACACACAAGCGAGCCTGAGTTCAAAGAATGGCAATGGGCAGAGCCGTTCACACTACCAAATATAATTGTCTCTTTTAAAAGAGACCTGTATCGCGGACTACTTGAAGAATTTAAAGATCACCTGAAGTAATGAGTAAGAAAATAGGCATATTTGGTTTGGGGAAAAGCGGTATAGCAAGCGCAACCTACTTCCGCAACAAAGGCTATGATGTTTACGTTTGGGATGATTCGGAAGAATCTCGTAATGGTTTTGATGTTATCAACACCGTAAAAATTGAAACAGAAAAATGGCCATGGAATGAATTGTCTGCGTTAGTATTAGCACCAGGTATACCACTACTCTACCCTGCCCCGCACGGCGTTGTAGCAACTGCGAACAAACATAATGTTGAAGTTATATGCGACATTGAAATACTAATGCGTGATGCTGGCAAGAAGGCGAAGTTCATTGGCATTACCGGCACGAATGGAAAATCTACCACTACAGCGTTGTTGTATCACGTTCTAAAAGAATGCGGAGTTAGTGCGCAGATGGGTGGCAACATAGGCATTGCCGCGCTAAGTCTAAATGCGGGCAAAGATGATGTTTTTGTTCTGGAGGTTTCTTCCTACCAGATAGACCTGCTGAAAAAAGCCAAGTTCAATGTTGCCGTGCTGCTAAACATTACGCCTGACCATTTAGATAGGTACGGACCATTCGAGAATTATGTGAATTCCAAAAAAGCGATATTCAACAACCAGAACGAAGAGGATGTTGCAATAGTTTGCGTTGACCAGATAGTTACAAACAAAATATCTAAAGACCTTGAAAAAGGATCTCACGCCAACCTTATTACCTATGTTACAGATGGCAGCATACTTAAAAATCATGAGTTTTCTAACCTTCCGGGCGAACACAATAAACAGAATATAATTGCGGCATATTTAGCTGCAAAATGTTTTGTGAAAGATGAAAGTAAAATTTTAGCGGCAATACGTTCATTCCATGGGTTACCACACAGAATTGAAAATGTTTTCGAGAACGCAAAAATAAAATTCATCAACGATTCAAAGGCCACAAATGCTGAAGCAACCGAGCCAGCAATGAAAACATTCGATAATATTTACTGGATGGCCGGCGGCGTACCTAAGGAAGGCGGCATTACGTTACTGGAAAAATATAAAGATAAAATTAAATATGCCTATTTTTACGGTCAGGCTGGCCCTGATTTTGCGGAAACATATAAAAGCTGGGGTATGGTTAATTACAACCTGGTTAAAACTTTTGATGAAGCCTTTGCAGGAATTGCAGCTAAAGCCATGGAAAATAGCAGAACCAGTTACAAGCAGTGCATAGTTATGCTTTCGCCATGCTGCGCTTCATTCGATGAATTCAATAATTACGAACATCGCGGCGCGCATTTTAAAGAACTGGCGCTTAAGTTCGCAAAGGATAACGGCTTATGAAAATAATTTTCATGGGAACACCCGATTTCGCCGAACCAGCCTTCAGAATGCTGATAGAAAGCCGCCATGAGGTAGTTGCCGTTTACACGCAAAAGCCTAAAGAGGCAGGCCGCGGGCTTAAGGTTATAAAATCACGGATTCACGAACTGGCGGAAATGTTCCATGTTGAAGTGCACACGCCTACATCACTGAAAGCTGATGAAGAGATAGAAAAATTCAGAGAAATTCAGGCCGATGTTGCTGTAGTGGCGGCGTATGGCTTACTTTTGCCAGAAGAAGTTTTGCTTCATCCCAAAAAAGGCTGCATTAACATTCACCCTTCCCTTCTTCCTCGCTGGAGGGGCGCTGCGCCATTACAAAGAACCCTTATGGAGGGCGATAAGAAAACCGGCGTTTGTATAATGAAAATGGATGAAGGGCTTGATTCCGGCGATGTGATAGTGAAGAAAGAATTTGAAGTGCCTGAAACTGCTGATGCACAGTGGCTTCACGATAAATGTGCAAATTTGGGCGGAGAACTTCTAATTCAGGCTCTGGAGCAGATAGAAGAAGACACTGTAAAATACAAAAAGCAAAGCGATAAGGGGCTTACCTACGCCAAGAAAATAACAAAAGATGATGAGAAACTGGATTTCAATAATACTTGCGCGGCCATTAACAACAAGATACGTGCGCTTTCGCCTTACCCCGGCGCAAATTTCAACCTGGAGGGCGTGAAGTACAAAATATATCAGGCTGAGTTCGTGCGCAGCGAACCTAACTCTATCGCGCTGGACGACCTGAAGGAAACCGGCACTATTCTTAACGATAAGTTCCATATTAAATGTGCTGATGGCTACATAGCGCCAAAAATAATCCAGAAAGAAGGCAAAGCCAGAATGCCCATTGAAGAGTTTTTAAAGGGCAATAAAGTTTGGGTTGATTCAAAAATAAGCAACTAGTGCGCAAAAATATCTTCTTCAGGCCAGCCGGCAATATCAAGCTCTACGCGAGCGGGAATGAAATCGAAACATTTTTTAGCCAATGCTTCCCTGCCCTCTTCCTTCAGCATTTTTTCAAGATGAGCTTTAAGCCCGTGAAGATGCAGAACATCGGAAGCGGCATAATCAACCTGCTTATCAGTTAGTTCAGAAGCCCAATCAGAGCACTGCGCCTGCTTGGATAAATCTACATCGAGCACTTCTTTTACCAGATCTTTCAGGCCGTGCTTATCGGTATATGTGCGCACTAAACGGCTGGCAATTTTCGTGCAGAATATATTTTTCATTTCCACACCAAGGAATATTTTTATCGCCGCAACATCAAAACGGGCATAATGAAGAATTTTCACGCGGGAATCATCAGCCAGAAGTTTTTTAAGGTTCTTGGCCTTATCGAATTCAGAATTCTTGAACTGCACCAGATATGCATTGCCTTTACTATCACCAATTTGAACCACGCAAAGCCTATCACGCTTGAATATGTTCAAACCACGTGTTTCGCTATCTATTGCAATATCGCCTTCAATTTTAAGATCATCCGGCAGGTCGTTCTGAAAAAGCTTATTAACCATTTTTATCAGTTTTAAGATTTAAGTTTAAAGTTATATGGTTTATATATCTTTGTATGAAATTACTCAAGGAACAAATAAAGGCAACAAGGCCCCAGCTTAATATCTGGCTTTCGGCCAATGCCGGAACCGGAAAAACGCACGTTCTGGTGAACAGGTTCCTACGGCTGCTGCTAGATGGCAACGAACCTCACCGTATTGTTTGTATAACATTCACCAAAGCCGCTGCCGCCGAAATGCAAAGCAGGATAATTGAAACCATAAGCGAGCTTATATTGCTTGATGATATAAGCCTGAAAAATAAACTGGAAGAGAAGTTCGAGGAAAAATTCGAGCTGAAAAAATTGGCCCGCGCAAAAATAAATCTGGCGAATATACTGGATTTTCCGGAGCAGTTACGAATTCAAACCATACACGCATTCTGTCAGGGCACGCTAAAATCTTTCCCGCTGGAAGCAGGTATTCCGCCATTCTTTAACGTTATAGATGATATTGTTGCCGAAGAGCTGTTAGGCGAGGCCTGGAAAAAGCAAATAGATAATAAGCAGAATGAATCCCTTGGTTTTCTGCTGGCAAGGTTTCAGCTATTCAGCATTAAAAAACTGTTTCAGGAACTAATATACGAACGCGAACGGATATTCGCGCTTATACAAGGTAAAGGCGGACTTAATGAATATATCGGCTTTTTAAAGGCAAGGCTTGGTGTTGGCGATGATGATATTTCAAGAATAGAGCATGAACTGAAAACCGCCGCGCAGGAAACTGTAAATAATATAATGCAGGCGCAGATAGTTGCTTTCAATAAAGATGTAAGCAACGCGCTGGAAATGTACGGCAAAACAAAAAATATTGAAGAGCTTGGAACTATTTTTAATACCCAGCAGGGAAGCTTTAGAGGATATTATAACCAGAAGAAATTCGCCGAAAAGTTCCCGCAGCTTAGCTTGCTGGCAGCCGAATTCAGCCACAAGGTAACCGAGGTTCTGGATAGAAAGCGTGATATAGAATTATTCAACATTACCAAAAATGTTCTGATAGTTTTTAGCAGTTTTTGCGAAACCTACGAAAAGCTGAAGAAACAAAAATACCTGCTTGATTATGACGACCTTATACAAAAAACCGCAGAGCTGCTAGATAAACGAAACCCGAACTCGGCCTGGGTACTATACAAGCTAGATGGCGGCATAGACCACATACTGCTAGATGAAGCACAGGATACAAGCCCAAACCAGTGGAAGGTGATAGATGCCTTAACAGGCGAATATTTTTCCGGCGAAGGTGCAAAGAACAAGGCTGGCAGCCTGTTTGTAGTGGGTGACGAAAAGCAATCTATATATAGTTTTCAGGGCGCAGATGTTGAGGTTTTTTCAGAAAGAAAGATACGTTTTGAAAAACTGGGAACTGAAAATATTGAAGTTAAGTTTGAAAGTTTAAGTTTGGATACTTCATTCCGTTCATGCAAGGCGGTGATAGATATTGTGAACAATGTTCTGGCCAATGATAAGGTAAACAAGGCTGTTACCGTATCTGGCATAAAGGAACATTTAATTAGTAGGAAAGATAAATTCGGCTATTTCGAGATAAATAAATTATGCGGCAACGATGTTAAGTCTGACCATTCCAAAGAAAGAATATCGTGGCAATTACCGCGGGAATACATAACCGAAGATGAACTTAAGAATAAAGAGATAGTGGCGAACCAGGTTGTGCAGCGGGTTGATGATATTCTTAACAGAAGCTATGCGCTTGCTTCTACCTGTGCCAAACCCCTGCCCGGCGATATTATGATATTACTGAAAAAGCGTGACGAGCTTTGCGATATGATAATAAGAAAGCTGCAGGAAAAGAATATTCCTACCTCTGGCATTGATAGGCTGAATTTAAATGATAACCTAGTGATAAAAGACCTGATAGCTTTAGGTAAGTTCATTTTACTACCAAACGACGACCTTAATTTTGCATCACTGCTTAAATCTCCGCTGTTTGAAATAAGCGAGGAGCACCTATTCGAGCTTTGTTACAAGCGCGAAAGCAGTGTTTACGCAAGCCTAAGTAAAAATAATAAATTTAAAAATATTCGCGATAAAATTGAAGAAGTAAGAAGCAGCGCACAAGATAATTCATGCTTCGCGTTCTATTTCAATGTTATTGAAGTTCTGGGCTTAAGGGGCAGTTTCATCAGCTATTTCGGCACGCAGGCGAACGAAATAATAGATGAATTTTTAGGCATTGTTAAGAATTACGAAACAACAATTAGTCACTCGCTGCAGAATTTTATAGGCTGGTTCGAGAAAGGCGATATTGAGATAAAACGTAATTTGAACAACAAGCAGGGAGAAGTTCGCATACTTACCGTACACGGCGCAAAAGGGCTTGAAGCGCCAATTGTGATAATACCCGATAGCACTTCAACGAGCAATAGTCTGTTCAAATTCGGCTTCAGCGGAGATCTGTTTCTGTGCCCTATGAGCAAGAATTACAAGAATGAATTATGCAGGGAAGTAGAAAATATTTACGACATAAAGGAAGAGGATGAATATTACAGATTGCTTTATGTAGCGCTTACAAGAGCGCGTGACGAGCTTTACATATTTGGCTACAAACCCAGAAGCAGCAACACCGAAACATGGCATAATATTGTGATGGATGCGGTGAAAGATGTTGTGCACGAAGATGGCGAAAGATTTATTTACACTTCTGAAAGTTATTTAAATAGCGTTATACCGGCAGCAAAAGATAAGCTGACAGAGGGCAAAAAACTGGAATTCGGCGAATATAAAAAAGAAAAGGAAGTTGAGGTTATATCGCCTTCTGCACTATATAGGGCCGATGATAGAAAGGGCTTAAGCACTACAAACGTAGATTTTGCCTGGGGTAGCGCAGCACATAAATTATTAGAAGTACTGCCTAATATTGAAGAAGGCAAAAAACAGGAAGCGGCAACCGTGCTGTTAAAAGATTATCCAGAACTTGATGAAGTTCAAAAGCAGAAGATTACCGCTGAAGCCTTAGGAACTTTAAACAACCCTGAATTTAAATTTGTTTTTGGCGGCAATTCACGCGCAGAGGTGCCTATTTGCGGCATGATAGGCGATAAGTACATTAGCGGCAAAATAGACAGACTGATAGAAAGCGAGAACGAAATTATAGTTATTGATTACAAAACGAATAAGATAAACGAAGCCGATATTGCTGAGGCATCAGAAAAGTATAGAGGCCAGCTAGAGGCTTATAAAGCCCTACTTGGCAAAATATATGTAAACAAAAATATAAAAACTGCATTGCTGTTCACAGCCATTGGTAAAATTAATTATCTATGAATAAATTTGCAAAAGTACTGCTACCCCTGCCCTTCAACAAGCCTTTTGATTATGCTGTGACTGAAGGCAAAAGCTATAATACAGGTGATTATGTATTGGTTCCCTTCGGCAGAAAGCAGCTGTGGGGTGTTATATGGGAACTTACTGATAAACCCGATATTGATAAAAGCAAAATTAAAACCATAGTGGCTTCGGCAGAAGAAAGTGGCTTAAAAATACCTGCATTTTCAGAGAAGCTGAAAAAATTGATCGAGTGGCAGGCTGATTATACCGTGGAAGAAAAAGGCAAAGTGCTTGGATTATGTTTAAATGGCAAATTCTTTAAGGAGGTAAAAGAAAGAAAGGCAAAAGCTGAAAGTTCAAAGCTAACAGCTAAAAGTGAAGTAAAGCTATCTCAGGAGCAGAATTCTGTTAAAACCAATATATTAAACAGACTGGGAAGTTTTTCGGTAACTCTGCTGGAAGGCCTTACAGGAAGCGGAAAAACTGAGGTTTATTTTGAGGCCGTAGAAAAAATTCTGGATGATGGCAGGCAGGTTCTGATAATGCTACCAGAGATACTTTTAACTACACAATTAATAAAGCGTTTCGAGAAACACTTCGGTTTCAAGCCGGTTCTATGGCATTCTATTGTTAGTGAAGCAAAGCGCCGTAAAGCCTTCTTCAATATTGCAAATGGCGCCGCAAAGGTTGTTATTGGTGCGCGATCATCGCTGCATTTACCTTACAAAAACCTTGGGCTTATAATTGTAGATGAAGAACATGATGCAAGCTACAAGCAAGAAGAACAGGTGATATATAATGCACGCGATATTGCGGTTGTGCGCGGCAAGCTTGAGGATATTCCGGTTATTCTTGCCAGCGCCACACCCTCTATAGAATCTTACCACAATGTAAAAACTGGGAAGTATTTCCACGAAAAACTAACGCAAAGATTCAACGACGCCGAACTGCCCGAAGTTGAACTTATAGATATGAGGCAGGACAAATTAAGCTCGAAAGAATTCATTTCGAATAACCTGCGCGGCAGAATAAGAGATAATTTGGAGCAGGGAAACCAGTCATTACTTTTTCTAAATCGCAGGGGTTATGCCCCGCTTACGCTATGCAGCAAGTGCGGCTTCAGGTTCAAATCGCCGGATACAAGCGCCTGGATGGTAATGCATATGAACAGCCATGGCGCACCATATTTGCAGTGCCACCATAGCGGCTACACAATGAACATGCCGGCCAAATGCCCACAATGCAATGCCGAAGATAGTTTCCGCGCGTGTGGCCCTGGCGTGCAAAGGCTGGCGGAGGAAGTGCGCGCATTATTTCCGTATGCCAGAGTGCTGGAGATGGCGAGCGATACAACCGCCAGCCCAAAGAAAATGGATGAGCTGATAGAGAAGATAGAAAATAAAGAGGCTGATATTATTATTGGCACACAAATAATAGCCAAGGGGCACCACTTTCCGGGGCTTAGTTTAGTTGGTATAATTGATGGCGACCTGGGG
The DNA here is from genome assembly GCA_964564045.1 of uncultured Rickettsiales bacterium. Lineage (GTDB taxonomy): Bacteria > Pseudomonadota > Alphaproteobacteria > Rickettsiales > UBA8987 > JAMHZE01. The sequence continues at coordinate 819 of CAZLZP010000035.1, read as the reverse complement.
CTAGATACAGCAGACCTGAGAGCCAGTGAAAAAACATTCCAGTTGCTGCATCAGGTTTCAGGACGGGCGGGCAGAGAAAAAACTAAAGGCAGGGTTTATATTCAAACTTTTAACGCGGAACATAAGGTAATGCAGTGCCTGCTGAAAAACGACCTACAGGAGTTTTTGGAGTTTGAACTGAACGAAAGAAAGAATGCCGGCCTGCCGCCATTCGTTAAGTTATGCACCATAACGGTGATAGCAAGTAGCGATAGTACAGCACATAAAGCGGCGAAGGAATTAATTTCTAAATTTGAACGCAATAGTAAGGTGAGGATATTCGGCCCCGCCCCTGCCATTTACCATGAATATCGCGGAAATTATAGATACAGGCTGCTATTAAAAACCGACAAAAGTTTTAATTTGCAGAATTACATACGAACCAATCTGGATAAGTTCAAAACACAGGGAAATATTAAAATACGAGTTGATATCGACCCGTATAATTTTAGCTAGTACCTTTCTAGAAAGTAGATAACGTAACAGGTTTGAGAATTTATAGTGGTTTGGTATACACCGGTTGCAATCGCGATGCAGGTTTCAGCAACCATATTTCTACCTTTACTACCGGCTACAATACCAGTTAGGGCATTGCCATCATCCAGCTTTGAATCTACAAGCATAGCATCTGCAGGAGTAAATACCTCTGCTACAACCCTATTGCTAAATATTCTGCCAAAAGCAATACCATTAAGGCCTTCAAATTGATAAGTATCAGCTATGCCTTCTCCAGTATTTTCCCCATCCTGCTTTTGCATATCATATGCGCTGTTATTGTAT
>CAZLZP010000034.1:14638-14981 GCA_964564045.1 uncultured Rickettsiales bacterium | reverse complement strand
AGAACTTGCGATAGTGGTCATCATAATTGGGCTTACTGCAAGCGGCGTTCTTGCCGGGAAAGAGCTTGTAAAGCAGGCTAGCCTTAAGAAGCACATTGACGCCTTAAGAGAAGTTGACCTTGCTTTCAAAACCTTCCAGCTTAAATATAATGATCTTCCTGGAGATATACCAAACCCCGAAAGATTCTTTCCAGATTGCGTCAATCCAGACTTTGACCTTACAGATGTTATAATTGGCAACAACGACGATATGATAGAGAGCTGGTATACTGGGGTTTATCACTCAGAGGAAGGTGCATGCGTATGGATGCATATGGCCCAGGCCGACCTTTACCAGCCACAG
>CAZLZP010000034.1:11894-14628 GCA_964564045.1 uncultured Rickettsiales bacterium | reverse complement strand
GCGAAATTTCAATTGATCTTGATCCTTCTATTGCCGCTGGCGGCATTATAAAATGGAAGCCAGATAAAAATATGATAGCTTCAGTAAGTTGGGCGCGCAATCAAGCTAAATACGATGCACATCCTGCAACAATTAATAGTAACGTGTTAGAGATTCAGACCAGTTATTCAACAGGGTTCTACGGAGAAGATTTATATAACATAGATAAGAAGATTGATGATGGAAAGCCTGGTTTAGGTACTCTAATAGCCCTTGCAAAGGAAGGGACAGACTCAGAGATGAACATAATCTATCTAGACTGCTTTGATAATTACATTACAGACTCACCGGGCAATGACACACCAGTTACAACAGATAGCTCTAACTACATAATAGATACTGGCCTCTGCTCACTTATGTACAAACTTGAATAAGATAGGTTAGATTTACTCGATGAAAAAAGGTTTCACATTAGTTGAATTAGCCATAGTTCTGGTAATAGTTGGCCTGCTGGTTGCCGGTATATTGTCAGGGCAAAGCCTTATACATCAGGCACAGATCCGCAATGTTCTGGCTCAGTTCCGGGAATATGATACAGCGGTACTTACTTTTAAAACAAAATATGGCCCGAATGCCCTGCCAGGAGATTTTGATAAGGCATCTGATTTCAGCTTAAATATAGGACAGGACGGCAACCCCAACGTTGCTGATACACAGCTAAGCAATGATAATGGGGATGGAGACGGAATTCTGGAATATGAGTTCACATCACCTCCACAGCCTGATGGCTTTGCTCCAAAATTTTCTTCTGAGTTAGTTAATTTTTGGGTACATCTTTCTAACTCAGGATTAATAAAGGAAAGCTTTGTTGCGGAGCCTGCAGACTGTAATGGCACACAGTGCTCTCCTATTGCTGGAGTATCATTTCCTTCTGCGCGAATAGGAACTGGTATTGTTGCCCTTACGGAATCTCAAAATAAAGTTTTTTATATATTAGGTACATTTGATAACATAACTTTACTTGCCTCTGAAGATGGAGAAGAGGGCGAAGCGGAAGGCGCGATAGGCGACAATCTAGCTCCTGAAGAAGCTTACGCAATAGATAGCAAGCTTGATGATGGCAAGCCAGACACCGGCGGCTCGGTGGTTATTGAAGCCCTCGCAGATGCTGATTCAGGAACTGAATCAGTTATCGATACCACCCTTGCCGCAGATGATTGTTTTTCCGTTGCAGGCGGTGATTATAATTTATCTGTAACAACCAAAGTTTGCACCATAACTGTAAAGGCTAGCTTTTAAAAAACTTGTAGACTTGTAAACTGGTAAGCCTGTAAACTACCTTCATGCCAAACGAGATAAAAAAGATAATCGACAAACTATGAAATGCAGAAAATATTTCTCGCGTGGAATCGGCGCGCCTGTTTCAAATTATCATGAATGGTGGTGCAACGCCCGCACAAATATCGGCGGCGCTTCTTGGCCTTAAAACCAAAGGCGAAACCGTGGATGAAATTTCTGGCGCGGTAGATGCCCTGCGCCATAAAATGATAAAGTTGAACATTCCTGATGATCTTCGCAAAAAAGCGATAGATGTTTGCGGTACAGGCGGCGATAACAAAGGCACGTACAATATTTCTACGGCGGTGGCGTTCGTTGTGGCGGGTTGCGGCATTCCGGTTGCAAAGCACGGCAACAAGGCCGTTACTTCAAATTCCGGCTCGGCAGATGTTCTTACTGCACTTGGCGTGAACATAAATATAACACCAGAACAGGCGGCTGAAACTTTGCAGCAAGCCGGCATCGCATTCCTGCTTGCACCTATTTACCATAAGTCTTTTGTGCATGTTGCGCCCGTTCGCATTGAACTTGGCACTCGCACAATATTCAACTTACTTGGCCCCCTGCTAAACCCTGCCCTTGTGGAAAAACAGGTTGTTGGCGTTTATTCCAAAGAACTTGTTCTGCCAATTTGCCAGGTGTTGCAAAATATTGGCGTAACTTCTGCAATGGTTGTTCACGGGGCTGATGGCATGGACGAAATTTCCATTTGTGATAAAACCTATGTGGCGGAACTTTCCAACGGCAAAATTCATGAATATGAAATAACGCCGGAAAGCCTTGGCCTTGAACGAGCGGTTATTGATAAACTTATCGGCGGCGACGAAAAACAAAATGCAATCGCGCTGAAAAATGTTCTAACGGGCGCACAGAATGAATATCGCCTTGCTGTTCTGGTAAACGCGGCGGCAGCGCTTAAAGTGGCCGGCCTTGCCACCAACCTTGAAGAAGGTATGCATATGGCCTCGGAATCTATCGATTATAAAAAAGCCAATCAGGCACTGAATAAACTGGTTGAAGTAAGTAATGGGTTCAACTAAAATCCCTGTATGCCAAATTCTTTAGAAAAAAAATGTGCCGAGAAAGGCCTGAAAATGACAGAACAGCGCAGGGTGATTGCCCGCGTTATTTCTAACGCTTCTGACCACCCCGATGTTGAAGAGGTTTACGCCCGTGCAAGCAAGGTAGATAACTCTATTGGTATTGCAACTGTCTATCGCACAGTAAAATTATTTGAAGAAAGCGGCATTATTGAAAAGCACGATTTTGGTGATGGTCGTGCAAGGTATGAAGAAGCGCATGATGATCACCACGATCATATAATAAACGTTAAAACTGGTGAAATAATAGAGTTTTACGACGAAGAGCTATAAAAGCTTCAAGAAAAGATAGCTGCCAAATAAGGCTTAAAGCTTAT
>CAZLZP010000034.1:7554-11884 GCA_964564045.1 uncultured Rickettsiales bacterium | reverse complement strand
GCCGAGATTGAAAAACTTCAGGAAAAAATCGCAGAAAAGCACGGCTTTAAGCTAGTGGGCCACAAAATGGAACTTTACGTGGTACCGAAGAAATAGTGTTATCTACCTAGCTGCCGTTGGAGTCTCTACCGCTACTTCCCTACCCTTTAAAACACCTATATATGCAGTACTTTTGTAGAGTATCTCAATAACTTCTTTAGGCTCTTTATCACCTATTTCTTTATGAAGCTCTTTATTCTTATTGGCATCAAAAAACCTGTTCAAGCATTCTAGATCTTCCGGGGAGAATTTTTCTCTGGTTGGACCAGAAGTAGTCCCAAGCCAGCTTAAGAACTTTTCTCTATCCATTCTAAGAACAAAATTCACTGAAGCTTCATCAATAGAATTTCCATCAACAAATCTTTCTGTTAAAGCCTTTGTTTGGAATAGACCTAACTTTTCCCACTGCACGTCAAATCTTTGCTTGTATAATTCTGCCAAACTATTTGTTGTTCCATGCTCAACATCTAAAAAGCTAAAAAGAATTGCCACCTTACCTTCTGGCTTTAAAACCCTATCCCACTCACCAAGAGTTGCTTCTTGGCTAGGCACAAACCAGTGCGCTGCCGTGCCGGAAAAAATTAAATCTATAGATTTATCAGCTACCGTTGGCAGCTTATCACTTGTTCCATCAATAACAGTAGAGGCATCTATATTACTCTGGTATAAAGTGCCAAGAAGAAATCTATTATTATCAGTAGAGCCATTGCTTTGGCGCCTTTCAAGATCCGCCTTAGCTATCTCTCTCATACTTGGATCAGGCTCAACCGAAATAACCTTAGCTACACCTGCAAGCTGAGACATACCAAAACCCGTACCAGCACCAACATCCAGCACAACCAATTCTGTCTGCGGATTGCCAGCTATACCTATACTCTTAAACAAATGTTCAAAAGTTGCAAATGCATAGCCAGGCCTGTGTTCATGATACTTCTGCCCCTTTCCGGCAAATAGTTTTGTATTATCTTCTTTAGGCATCAATAAACGTCCCCAAAATTAAAAATATTATTACTACTATTATCTTGAAAAACCTCTATAAATCAAGTAATTTATAAGAAATTAATAAGGGGCCAGCTTGCAGCCAGAATTAAAACTCAAAGATATCGTATTTTTGCCAGGCCTTAACTGCGATGGAAACATTCTCTTTGCCCATCAAATAGCTAAATTTCGGGAGCTTGGCCATAACGTTACTGTTATTGATAATACAAAAGCCAAAAACAGTCAGGAACTTGTTCAGCAAATAATTTCGCAAGTTAAGGAACCTTCACATTTTGTTGGTCTTTCAGCAGGTGGCTACGCACTTATGGAACTATTACAAACCAAGCCTGAGCTTGTAGAAAAAGCGTCCTTCTTAAACACTCAAGCGAAAACTGATTCTGCTGAAAGAAGAAAAAATCGCAGAAATTCTATTGAGCGAGTTCGAAGTGGCGAATACAATACTATATGCGAGGAAACCTACCCTATAATGGTATCTAAGGCCCATGCTAACAGGCCAGATTTAAAAAAGGCATATCTTGCTATGGCCGAAAAAGTTATGCCACAAGGGTACATCAACCAAACAGAACAAATTCTTAGCAAGCCTGAGTTTTTATCTTCGCTAGGCAATATTAATTGTAAATCTATGATAGTAGCGGGCCAGAACGACCAGCTATTTTCCGTTGAAGACGCCAGAGAAATTATGGACGGTATTAATTCAAGAAAGGCCAACCCAATAGCAAGATTAGTTATCATCAAAGACTGCGGCCACCTTTCAACACTGGAACAGCCCGAAGCGGTTACCGACCAGCTGGTAAAATTCCTTTCCCGCAACATAGAAAGAACAAACGACCCAAGAAATTGCGAACCTAAAACTAATTCCCATAGCCGCTAAAGCACTGTCCCAAAATTACAACTGCTATTCATAAAGAATTAACCATTATTAATTAATCGTTAATATTGTTTACAATCTAAATTCATGGGCTTATTTTTAATTAATGGTTTTTTAACAATTTAAAGTTTCCTGTTGAAGGACTTATCAACTTGTAAACTTGTCAACTTGTAGACTGTTATGCGCATACTCCTTATTGAAGATGATATCTCCACAGCAAAATCCATCGAACTTGCGCTTGCCGCTGAAGGCATAGTTTGCGATATAGCAAGCAAGGGCGAAGAAGGGTTAGATTTCGCCAAAATGTATGAATACGATATTATAATTCTAGATATGATGCTGCCCGATGTTAGCGGCTTTGAAGTTCTGCGCGATCTTCGCAAGAACGCAATTAAAACCCCGGTGATGATCCTTTCTGGCCTTACCGGCTCTGATAGTAAAGTTAAGGGCCTGGGCATCGGCGCTGATGATTACGTTACAAAGCCTTTCAACCGCGGTGAACTTATCGCCCGCCTGCAGGCCGTTGTTCGCCGCAGTAAAGGCAGCGCATCTTCTAAGCTGCGTGTTGGCAAAATTACGCTTGATATGGAAACCCGCACCGCTGATATTGAAGGCGCCCCTATCAATCTTACCAGCAAAGAATATGGCATACTTGAACTGCTAATGCTTCGTAAGGGCTCGCCAATTAAAAAAGAAACATTCATTGCGCATTTATATGGCGGCATTGATGAACCTGAAATTAAAATTGTTGATGTGTTTGTGTGCAAACTTCGCAAGAAAATTGAAGATGTATGCGGCCAGAATTACATTGAAACACTTTGGGGCCGTGGTTACGCCATAAAAGACCCATCTTCTGAAGAAGGCATAGCCATTGATGCTATTACTGATGAAGTGAAAGCTTAAGATTTTATGAAAAAGCTCTATTTAATGCGCCATTCCAAGGCTGGGCAAACTGATAAGCACATGCTTAACGATCACGAGCGCCCGCTTACAAAAAAAGGCGAGGAACTTGTTCCGAACATTTCCGCTTACTTCGCCAAAAATTACAAAGATAATCCGCCGCAGGTAATTCTGTGCTCTACCGCATTACGCGCAAAACAAACAGCAGCGATATTCAAAAAGCATTTTAAGGTTAATCCTGATATTGAAATTCGCACCTTCCAGGAGTTATACATTACCGGCACCGATGAAATTCTTTCGGTGATACACAAAATTGAAAGCAAGTTCACTTCCGCTTTAATAATATCTCATAACCCTGGCTTACAGGGCTTTGCCTTAAAATTTTCGCGCTCGGGAGATAAACAAAAATTCCGTGAAATGAAAGCCAACTTTGCGCCCGGCTCTTTCGCCACATTCGAATGTGATACAAAAGACTGGAGCTCTATCGCCGCTGAATCAGGCACCCTGCTCGATTTCGTAAATGGCAAAAAGCTGAAGGGCTAAATTTATCTTTTTATCACTTGCTGCGGGTTATTGCGAGGTAGGCTGCCGTTATTTCCGTTATGTTCAACTTCTTGCCCACTTAATAATATGCAGCTGTTTGCTAACACAACATCTAACGCAGCGGAAGAACCAGATATAACTACAACGCCTTTAAATTTATCAAACCTATCGCGCAAAGCTTCTGGCGCCATATTAGTTTCCGTTCTTATTACTTTATCATCATTCAGTGTTTCAACTAAATTATAGGAGCCATTTTTATTTATAACGTAATTTGTTATGTGCATGCCATCATCTTTAAATTCCGTGTGCATCAGGCTATTAATTACTCCACCTTCAACATAAAGATTAACAGCTTCAACTTTTTCTTTCTGAGTTTTATCGTTTGGCATACCCCCTCCTTAAATAGCTTAGATATGGCTTATACCACAAATAACAGCGAAAACAATTCAAAAAACCTCTACTTTTTAAAAGCGGATATATAATTTACTTGTAATTCAATAAGTTAAACTTTTTATGCCGTTAACACTTTCTTAACCTTCTTATGCTATAATGCTGGGGTATGGTAAAAGGCAAAGTACGGGACATAAGCTTTGGGAGGCATCTTGAAGACCACATATTCTCTGTTGTAAATGAAAATGGAGAAGCCCAGGTCTATACAGGCCAGGCGGTTGAAAAATTCTTACAGCTTAAGAAAGAGGCAGGCTTATCTGTACCACCAAAGAATACTGTTATTGGATGGGTAAGTGGAGTCCTCCCGGATTGTAAACAGAATAACATAAAGGAACTTTTATCCTTTCTTCCTGATGAAGTTAGGAAAGAGTCCATGGAATTGCTAAAGTCAGAGTGGATTAAAAAACATGGTCTAACTGCATCAAATTACTTTTTTAAGTCTGTCATAAAGAAAAAAAGGACTATAGGGCAGATATTGAATGAATATCTCGATGATACGAAGGTTCCTTACGGTGAAAAAACTCCAAAAGA
>CAZLZP010000034.1:0-7544 GCA_964564045.1 uncultured Rickettsiales bacterium | reverse complement strand
TGTGCCGAGTGGGGCTTAACCCCTAATGGCTTGTCAGAGGCACTGGGATTAGGAAGGGGCTATCTTGATTCTTATTTGCTAAAATTATCTAAATATCCGGAAGAAAAGCCGCTAATGCAGTTTAAGCTTATTTGCAAATTCAAAAACAATGCAAGCAAGACGCTTATTCCGCAGTCGCATAAGCTTGACCATGGTGATTTTCTAAAACTTCATGCCCTTGTTAATGGCAACCTGAAATTAGGTGTAATAGCTGGCATAGATGTTGTTGGCGACGATGCTATTATTAAAAAACACCAGATAGAATTGAGCGGCATTCATAGTAGTACCGAAAGGGAAAAACTTGGCTGGAAAGCATATAAAGACGTTCTTGATTATTTTGGCCTTGGAAAGTTTCAGATGTTCCATCTCGCTGAAAAAGGCAATAACAAGCGCATATTTGACAAATATTATGAGGGCAGCGCAAGATTTAACAACCTCTTCTATATGTTTGATACTTCCACACCTAAGCATCTCGCATCTTCTTTATATGCAGATTCAAAAGAAAAAGCTGAAGTTTTTGCCAATCTGATAGTGGGTATAGAAAAAATTTATAATGAAGTAGATATTATTCATGCTTTGCAAAATAGAGCTGTGGCATTCGGACGCGCATTTTTTATTTCACGCTTCCAAGCAGGGCATGATAGAGAAAAGTTTGCAGAAAATCTTGGAGTTGAAAGAGAAAGCGTGGCAGGATATGAATTAAGAGATGTTCACCCAAGCAGAAGAAATATAGGGCTTTTTGAAAAATATTGTAAGATATATCTTGGCACTGATAATCCTTTAACACTTGATACAATTTTTAAACTAAAGAATACACTGGCTCATGATTATGATGTAACAATAATTACAAAACTAAATAAAGGCCTGCAGGAACTTAGGCACGGTAAAGGGCCTGATGGCAATAACAGCATTTCACTGCCGCAGGGCATTACAAAATTACAAAGTGATAGAGGTCTAGCCGATTCCACTTTAGCTACAACAATAGAGCATAGCTTTTGTAGGGGCTCTTACGCAAAGTTTAAAAAAACTGGTATATTACCAGATCATATTAACAGAGTAAATGCAGATGCTTTTCTAAGGCCATTTGTTACGGAGCTTGGCGTTCCGGAATGTGACAGAAGTGATATGATAAAACTCATATACGAATGGAATTTGCATGCGAGGGCTCAGCTGGCTCCTGATCCTAAATCCAAGATTGAAAAATCAGATATAGATGTTGCTTTTGATCTATCCAATGACCACGTTGAAACCAGGGATTATATGCGCGATATGGCTAAATTTGAAGAACATCAGGCAGAGCATGTTAGAAAAGCAAATGAATCTAGAAAAAGGCGTAGAGAAGCACCTCGTACTGACAGCGAATTAATTCAAAGAAAGCCTACAAAGGCAGAGCTTCCAAAAGCACCATCTCCAACCTAATAAGTAGGTTGGCGCACTCGACAGGACTCGAACCTGTAACCTTCTGATCCGTAGTCAGATGCTCTATCCAATTGAGCTACGAGTGCGTATAAGGTGCTGTATAAATAATAAAAACCAGCGGTTTTGCAATAAGATTATTCAATTTCCTTGATATTTACCGCTCAAACACTAGTTTATAGCCATTATTCAGGCCAAAACTTGAGGTTATATGAAATTCAAGAACTCTACCTACGCTTTAATTTTTGTGATAGCTTTTTCAATCATCGACCAGGTTGTGGCGCAGTCTGTAAGCGCTCCAAATACCAACCAGATAATCAACATTATAAGCCACGCTACTGATAGCGACAAAAATTCTGGTAGCCCGCTTATCAATACCCCCGGAGCTAAAGGCGATGATTTTAATAACGACCTGTACTCTATTGAGGAAGGTGGCGTTTCTGGTGAAGTAGATAAGAACGCGCAGCCTGGCAGTACAAATACTGAAATAGAGAAAAATATCGGCGGTACCTCAAGCAACATCGAAACTGAGAAGAACATTGGCGGCGAAGAGGAAAAGAACAACTCTAATGCAGGCGCAGCTACAGGTAACAATAGCAATATAGGTAATACAAGCTCAGAAACTGGCAACAACAATACTGATACCGGCAACTCTACCCAAGAGCACGATAAGAACCAACAGCAAGATAACCAAAATGGTCAAAGCGATACTGGCGACAACAAAAACAATGATAGTAGCGAGAATGATAAAAACAACCCAGATGATGAAGGCGAAAAGCAAAACCAGGAAGACTCCAGCAATAAAAATACCTCCCCTCACCCCGATGGTGAAGGCGGAAGCAATGAAACTGATCAGCGCGGTATTATTAACCCCGAAAATATCGTAAAAAGCTCGGCCACTAAAATCAGAGAAGGCAGCGCTAATAAATTAAATACCGTTGGCATTGTTAATCCTGGTCACGCTATCGGTAACGACCCTAAGTTCGATCACACAGTGGGTGATGGTTCCGGCGCTATAGATCCCAATCAAACCGGTAAAGAAAAAATTAGCGATGGAAAAATTTCCGGCAAATTAAATAGAGGCCAGTTCGATAAAGGTAATTTAGTTGGCAAAGGTTTGGGCGTACCGGCTTCAATGCAGAACAAAGCACCTAAATCGCTTAGCGGCCAATAGCACTAATGAAATCCAGGTCATTAAAAATATGCATAGTTTCTGATGGCACAGATACCATTATGCAAAGCCGTGAAGTGGCTGCACGCCTTAGCCCGGAAGGCAACATCACCAAAATATACAAAGATGAAACGATAACAGAAAACTTTCCAGACCTTGCAATTGGCGTGGGGTTTAACGTTACAGATGCACTTGTTAGCATAAAAAATAATAGCAAGGGCAAAACCAAAATAGCGGTAATGCTCGATCCCTTAAAGAATTACGAAGATTTTGATTTTATAATTCTACCTGCTTACGAGCCTTACAAAATAAAAACAAATAATGTTATTCGCACTACCGGTCTTATAAACTTTGTGAACCAGAACTACATTGAAGCCCAAAAATACGAATATCAGAATCACCCAAAATACAAATTCCTGCGCAATATAAACACTCTTAAGCCCCCTTTCCTTTCCGTTATAATAGGTGGCAGGCATACAGGTGGCACTATAGATGAATACGATACCGAGAACATTGCAACGCGCATAAACGAAATAGTTTCGGCCAGTGGCGGCTCGGCGCTTATCACCACCAGCCGTCGCAGCGAGGTGCACGTTCCGGAAATTCTGCGCCAGGAATTAAAGGTGCCGTATTTCCTTTACGATTATAAAACCCGCAACACCGAAAACCCTTACGGTGTTTTTCTTGCTCTGGCTGATGAAATAATAGTTACCGGTGAATCGGTTCGCATGCTTTCCGAAACCTGCTCGGTGGGCAAGCCCGTTCGCATTTACTGCCCGCGTGCTTATGGCTTCCAGTACAAACCGTTGATAGACGACCTTTTAAAGGGCGGCCACGCTTCTGATTTTATCGGCCCCTTAACGGGCACCAAAAAACTAGATGAAGCTGGCAGGGTGGCAGATATAATTAGGAAGGGCCTTTAACAAAAAAACTCGTTCATAATAATCTCTAAAACTCGCTAGTTCTGAGGAGAAATCTAGAAATTTTGAGTAAAAGCAACTTTACATCTAGTTATGTACAAAATTCGCTAGAGCTTAGAAGAAATCAATAATTCCAGAGCGAGAAAGCATGAGCGTACACTAGATACGTAAATGCGAACGAGTCGATAGGAATTACTTGATTTCTTCAAGCTATAGTAGAATTTTTAGGAGTTTTAAATAAAGAAAACCAAACTCCAGGTGGCGGCGGCGTTAGCCAAAGCCAGTAGAACAACCGCGCTGCCAATATCTTTGGCATTTTTGGAAAGCGGGTGATTATCTTTGGATATTCTATCGATGGTCATTTCAATTGCTGTGTTTATCAGCTCGGCAATAAGTATAAAGAACAGGCTGAATATAAGTACGGCCTTTTCAAGGTTGCTGTGGTCGGAAAAAAGGGCCAGTGGAAAGAACAGGGCGAATATAAGCAGATCTTCCCTGAAAGATCTTTCCTGATCATAAGCTACAACAAGCCCTTCTATAGAGTTGTTGAAGGCTTTTTTAATTCTATCTAGCATCTATCTTTCTAGTTTTTTGAAAAGTTCCTCAACCGATTCTACCACTTCGAACTCTTTTCCGAAACTGTTATGCGCTTTAATAAGTTCTATTACTGGCTGCCAGAAATGTTTGTTGGCAGTTTTGTCATACTTGTTATAGATCACTATCTTTTTACCACGCATCAGGTCGTCATCATGGTGTTTAAGTATAAGCATTGTTAGAAGCTCCTGCACCGTGCCCATGCCACCAGGCAGCACAACGAACGCGTCAGATTTCTGGATCATTATTTCCATGCGCGTATAAATATCGCCGCGCGGCCAGAATTCACTTAAACCATCAGGCAAACCTTCCAGGCGAATGATGTGCGGTACGTTTGAACCGCCGCTCCAGCCGCCATTTTCGTAAGCGCCTTTTACAACCTGCCCCATTATGCCGGTTTTACCGGCACCAGAAATGCAGCCCCAGTTACGTTCAGCCATCATTTTTCCTATCAGGTAACCTTCATCAAGATACTCTTCTTTTTTGATAGAGGCCGAGCAGAAAACGCAAATATTATAATCAGGCTGTTTTACTTTCTTATCGTTCAGAACAACGCTTCCTGCGCCTATAAAATCAGGCTCATCAGCAGGCCTTCTATCGCGATGCGGTTCAACCTTGCTATGGGTTTCATTCAATATATCAACCATAGCTTCAACTGTGTTCACCACGTCTATGTGCTTCTCGTATTTCTCTTTAACTGTACCAAGCTCGTGCAGGTGTTCTAAAAGCTCAAGATAAGTATTCCATGAACTATCGTTATTAATTATTATCGCTGGCTTATTGTTAAGGTCTTGGTCAAGCGTTTGGAAGCCGACAAAAATAGAAGTAAGGTTGAAATAATCTTCAAGGTTCGGGCTTGAAGTGAACACAAACGCGTCAGATTCTATTATTTTCTTTTGAATATTCTCAAGGTGAATATTCTGGTCGCCGTTACCATTATAAATATCCCAGCCGGTCGAAAAAAGATGATAGAGCAGCTCTGCTCTTTCTTTTCTTCTCGGGTCGGTTTTTCCGGAAACGGTTCCTGATAATCGTACTACTGGCATTAATTCAACTTTATTGCTTTTCTGTTCATTCTCAAAACGAGAAGAACTATGATAAATCCAGCGAAAACTAGTATAAAAGGTATCAACCAGAGTAAAATTGTATTCCCTTCGAATGCAGGCTTGAACATTATCTGGTCACCGTAGTTATTCCTAAGCGTATCGTATATTTGCTCATCGTTCATACCCGCCAATATTTTGTCTCTTACCAGGCTGCGGGCAGATACGGCAAATTCAGAATTAGAATCCATCACAGATTGCCCAGCGCACACCTCGCACTTAAGCGCTTTAAAAATACCTTTGGCACGCTGTTCCTGATAGGCATCTTTAAGCGGCTCTTCAAACGCCATAAGCATTGAAGTAGAGCCAAAAAAAGCAATCATCAGCATTAAAATGTATCTCATTTACCTTCCACTTTGTTTTTTATCTCTTCAATATTCTCTTTCATTAAAGGTCCTTTAAAATGCATTATTATTTTACCTTTTGGGTCTATCAGGAAAGTTTCCGGTATTCCTGTTACACCCATTAAAATTCCGTATTTACCTAAAACATCAGCACCAACTGTTTTAAACGGGTTGCCATGTCTCTTCAGCCATTCTTTCGTATCTTCCTGCTTGTCTCTCCAGGCTATTCCAACAAGCTCTATTTTACTTCCCTTAAACTCACCAAATATCTTATGTTCTTCTAAACAGGCCACACACCACGATGCAAACATGTTCAGCACGGTATATTTTCCCTGATAAGACCCTGGCTCTATCTTTCCGTTTTTGGGGAAGATAGTATCAAGTTCCATATCAGCAACCTGTTTACCCACCATTTGCGAGCTGCCAAAAAGCTCAGCCCCCGCATCTTTTCCGCTCTGATTAACCCTTACAAAAAGCAAAATGGTGGTGCATAGAATAATCAAAAACGGGATGTAATGCAGGAGTTTCTTCATTTTCGAACCTTTTTAACTCACTTTTTCTTAGGTAATAGTGCCAGAAAGCCACCAAAAGCAATGCACACAACCGAAAACCAGATAAAGAACATGAATGGTTTTATATAAATACGGGTTGGGAACAGATATTCATCTTTTTTATCTTTCACTTCTTCTACAGTTCCCATAACCACATAAACATCTCTTGTCAGGTTGCTGTCTATATCAGCTTCGTGGGTTTTTGTAAGGTCAGGAAAATATATCCTGTTCTCTGGCGTAAGCGTGGTTTTTCCGTTCAGAATATAATCTGATTTCTGCACAAGATAATTCTTTCCTTTATCTATCTCAGTAGAAGTCAGTTCAAAACTATTTCCAGCAAACTCCTGCCTATCCTTCAACTTCATTACTACCTGAGTATCGCTTTCAAACGCAACATTTAGCGTTATAGCAAGCCCCAGCAGGCCAAACGCCGCGTGGCTTATTATCATGGAAACAAAGCTTTTGCTGATTTTGTCTTTGGTGATTAATTTTCTTATAATCACATCTATCGCCAAAAATATCAGCCAGCTGAATATTAAAATAGCGATGGCAATTTTGTTGCTAACTTCGTGGTCAAATTTAACTTCCATAAATAGCGCCAGTGAAAGCGCCAGTATAAAGCTAGGGGTCGATTTTTTAACTACCGTTACAAGCCTTTCCCTTTGCCATTTCATAACAGGAATAAATATCATAAGCGCACTCATACCCAGCGCCATCGGAATGAAAACCGCGTTAAAATACGGCTCACCAACAGATATTCTCTTCTTAAAGAACATTTCCAGAATTATCGGGTAGAATATCCCCAGAAATATAGTGGCGGCCATTGCCAGCAACAACACTATCTGTATCAGTATCACAGCCTCGCGTGATACATTATGCACTTGGTCTTCGGTAACGAACTTCATTTCGGTATATTTTTTGCCGAAGCTTATCATGGCCACGGCAGCAACTATAAAAATTATTATCAGCATAATTGTTCCGCGGGTCGGATCGCTTGCAAAAGAGTGGACCGACGAAATTATTCCCGAACGCACAAGAAAAAACCCTAGCAGGCTTGTAATGAAGGTAACCAAACTGAGAAAAATTGTTAACATGGCAAAGCGGTTGAATTTTTTTGTGCAGTACATGCTGTGTATAAGCGCGCAGCTGAACAGCCATGGCAACAGTGATGTGTTCTCTACCGGGTCCCAGAACCAGAAGCCGCCCCAGCCCAATTCGCGATACGCCCACCACGAACCAAGCCCCACACCCAGGCTTAGGCATATCCAACTGAACAATATCCACGGCCTTGAAAATTCACACCAACCCTTCTCGGAGATATTATTTTTCAGCACCACCAGCGCTATGGAAAATGCCAGAGAAAATCCGGCGAATCCTAAATATAATATTGGCGGGTGTAGTGCCAG
>CAZLZP010000033.1:3590-16050 GCA_964564045.1 uncultured Rickettsiales bacterium | reverse complement strand
GGCACGTCTGGTAGATCTTGCGCGCATACTGGCAACTGATATCTCTTATTTCATCAAAGATCTTGAACTGAAAGATGGTGGCAAAAAATATACATTCGCAGAAAACGATTCAGCTTCGTTTGCGAAGCAGGATATATTCGAATCGAAGGAAACACTTACTTTAATTCGTGAATATTATAAGATTAAAGATACGGCAAAGCGCCGCCACGTTCTAGAGATAATCAAAGCCATGAGCGAGAAGTAACGGCTTTAACTATCCTGAATTTGATTCAGGAATCCAAAAAATTTAATGATTATGAGTGTGTACGATCTTGTTCCGGACCTTTAACAAGAGTAGGAATAAGCTCAGCGGTATTTTCTAAAGTCCTTAAAGCTTCGGCTAATTTTGGAAATGGCGTAGTATTATGTGTGTTGTCGTTCATGGTAAAACCCCCTAGTTACTTATTTTATTTAACAGTTGTCGTGAAGCTATACTAATATCTTTTACGCAATTCTCAATCTTTAATTTCTGAGAATTGGTCATTTCCCTAGAGCTTTCAACAGATTTAAGGAAATTGTCAATTATTACGCCTGTGTTTTTTTCAACAAGCTCAATATATTTCTTTAAATGGCCAATATATGGTTCAAAGTTAGCGCCATAATATTCAGCCGCTTTTATAACGGTTTCAGCGTCATCATATAACCTCATTATGGTTTTATATGTCTGCGTCTGTAGTTCAGTTGGCATACCCTTAAGCACCCCTTTCGCTTTTAAAATTGTTTCAACATTACCCATTTATAGTATACCACAAAAAGGTTAATAAAGTGTTAACGCATCCCCAATCGTTATATTACAATATGTTACGGTGTATTCCCCCGTCACAGAAGGGCAGATTATAGCCAATTTCAGGGATAATGCAAGAATAATGTCACACCCTGGCCAGTACCAGTTTGTTCCCTTTTATCTCTCCGGGAACCCCAAAATGCACTGCCATATTATGTTTTGTATGTCCAATGCCGGTGGTTCGATATACCGGAATATTCACCTGTTTGGCGAAGCGTTCCAATACTTTTTCAATTAGCGGCATATCCATTGGCTCATCGCCACCCTCAAAATCGCCAAAAACTATAGCTGCGGCTCCGTTCAATAACTTCGCCTGAATAATGTGGGTTAGAATTCTATCTAGCTGGTAGGGCTTTTCGTTTATATCTTCAAACAGCAGAATTTTATTCTTCGGCTGTATCTGCCAGATAGTTCCAATAGAACATTGCACTAGCTTCAAATTACCACCAATCACTGCATCAACCTTGGTATTCTTTGCCTTTACGCCGTTCTTTATCTGCGTAAGTTTAAAATCGCGCTTATATTCTTTCCCAAAAACAATATTTTCCACCTGCTTAATGCTGGCTTCGTCTATTCTGTTACGTGCTATCTGCCACAAAATAGGGCCGTGAACCGTTTGCCAGCCCCAAGCTTGGTTCAGGAAAAAGTGGATTGAAGTAGTGTCAGAAAACGCAATAAATAACTTCTGCTTTGCGGGTTTTTTTATTTTCGCGAGTAGGGGAATAAGATCAGGGCTGCCGCTGCCGCCTTTTATCGCCCACACAACTTTAGAAACATTGTTCGTTAAAGCGTCCCTCAGGTGTTTAAATCGCACCTCAACCGAGGCCGATTTAATTATATCGCCCGCAAGCAGATCTCTCGGAACCCTTGGTACAAGTCCAAGGCTTTTAATATATTCCTTAATTCTTTCTACTTCCTGGGGTTTAATTCCGTATGCGGGGGCTATAACATCAACCACATCGCCTTTTTTAAGAGTTTGGTATTTTC
Source organism: uncultured Rickettsiales bacterium (assembly GCA_964564045.1). Taxonomy (GTDB): domain Bacteria; phylum Pseudomonadota; class Alphaproteobacteria; order Rickettsiales; family UBA8987; genus JAMHZE01. The sequence goes on along the minus strand of CAZLZP010000033.1, from coordinate 14,240 downwards.
TCTGAGTTTTCATTTTTTGTTGATTTATTTTTTACATTTAAAAGAAACAGTATAGCGCCTGAAAGCAATAAAACAAATATGAACTGCCTGTTCACATATCCGCTTATGTTATCCAACTCGCTTATGCAAAGGTAGAATGTTTGTTTTAGTCCACCGGTTTCAAAATCGCGGGCAAGAATATCGCCCTCGCGTGATGTGGTATCGTAGTCGGCTGAACTTGTTGTTGCGCCTTTTTCTCTTTCTATTTTCCAGCCGCAGAAATAGCCGCTGGTGAAGTATTTGTTGAAGCTTTCAGTGTCATTCACATTTTGAATCTGGCTTAAAAGCACGCTGGCGTTAGAGTTCACCAGATTCTTCGCAAGAGAGCCGTTCTGGTATATTTTAACGAATAAGAAAAGCGTAAGCAGAATTACCAGGCCAACGATAACCCTATCAAGCGTTATCACTATTTCGGTCTTTCTCGGAGTTAGCAGCGGTATTTTCGGGAGCATGTTTATCTACACTAATATATTAACATACAGGTAATCTACAGGCACAGAGGTGCCATAGTCCAGCAAATTTTGCTAAGAGGGCAGATTAATTAGAACGGGCTTAGAATATCAAGCACCTGGCTGCCCATGCGGGGCTGCTGAATATCACTTATTATGCCTGCGCCGCCGTAAGAAATTCTGGCTTCGGCTATCTGGCTATACTGCACCTCGTTCTTAGGCGATATATCCTGCGGGCGGATAACGCCCTGAACCGTTAATTCACGTTGTTCAAAGTTCACGTTCACCTGCTGGCTACCATAAATAACCATATTTCCGTTTGGCATAATGGTGGTAACAACTGCGGCCACGTCGGTTTTAATTATTTCTTTCCTGTCAATTTTGCCTTCGCCCTTATTGTTCACATTGGCGCTGGTGCTTATCAGGCTTGCAGGGTTTTCCTGTCCGGGAAGGATATTGAATAGTTTATTTTCCAGGCCGAATACACTTGGTGCTCCGGTAGTATCGCTTTCCTGTCTTTTGGCTTCGGTTTTATTATCAAGTTTTGCCTGATCGTTTATCTCTACTTTCACTGTTAGAATGTCGCCCACTTTTTTAGCTCTTTGGTCTTTGAAAAACGCCTTCGATTGACTGTCCCAAAGTGAGGCGGCCGAAGAGTAACTTATTTTCTCTTCCTGAACCGTTGGCCATGAAATAGGCTCTACCTGACTTTTAGGTTGAACCGGTGCCATAGGAGGTTGTTTTCCTAACCATTCCAGTCTGTCTAATTGCGATGTTGCGCAACCAGAAAGCAGGGCGGTTGTGAATAAAACTATACTTAATTTTTTACTAGAGGTTTTCATAATAACTCTTTCTATTAATTAATATTATTTAGTTCGTTAGCTTCTGGTAAACTTGCAGTGAATTCGGTTGGGGTTGTGTCTATAACTACCGTTCCATCGGCCTGAACAATGGCTTTAAAAACTTTTCCGCTGTCGAAATTTTTAAGCGTTATCATATCGCCTTCACCACCTTCTTCCAGTGCAACGGCAAGAGCTTTAATTTCTATAGAATCAGTTCTGTAAATTGCTGAAACCGAGCTACTCTTATTTACTATTATCTGGTCTCTAATATCTTCTTCGGTAACCATCTTTCCTTTTGAAAGTTGGTGGGTAGCTGTTTTGCCTATAATTTTACTGATATCTGTAATGTCGCTTTCAACTATCTGGTTCCTGGCGGTGTTTTTCAGTTCAATATCATTCTGCGATATTTTTTCGCCTTTGCCTATATTGCGTGAAAGAACAGGAACCTTCTGGTTCTCGCTATAGCTTCCGGTAACTTCAATTCTGTATTTGCCAAGCTGAGGTTTAAGAACTGAAGTGAAGCGGTTCTCCTCTTCAATAACATCTAAAGATTCTATCGAGAATTTTGTTTTGATAACAACCTTCTTTATCTGGTCGTAAGTGAAAGCTTTCTGGCTGCCTTCGCGTTTGAAGCTTAGTTTTTCAACGGAAAGATTATGTTCATCTAAAGTGTCAGAAAGCCTTTCAACTATAGGTGCTTCCGACTCCTTCAGAAAGAACCTCTGAATGCTTACATCTCGTACAACTAAACTTTTATCTGAATCCAAGGGGTCTTCAGTGGCTGGCGCTACCATATTCTGCTGCTGGCTTACCAAACTATCTGTTAATACCTCTGCAACATCAGTGCTGCCGCTATCATCAGAATATATTGGGTCGTTCATGTTCTCAGCCATCAGAAAATTCTCAGCCTTTGCACTGGCGCTGAAAGAAAGAAGCAATAATGTAAAAAATATCTTTTTCATAAATTACCTGATGTTGTTAATGGCGCTTAGCATTTCATCTGCAGAAGCTATAACTCTCGAGTTAAGCTCGTAGGCCCTTTGTGCGGTAATAAGGCTGGTTATCTCGTAAACCGCATCTACGTTAGAGTTCTCAACAAAGCCAGACTGAATGGTTCCAAGTCCGCCATTTGCTGGCGTTCCATCAATGGCTGTGCCCGAAGCCTCAGTTTCTGTGTAAAGGTTATTACCAACTGGCTTAAGGCCGTTCTGGTTAAGGAAATTGGTTAATGTTATAGGTCCAAGTTCTGTAACATCGTTATTTTCATCAGTTATTACAAACTGGCCTTCCGGGTTTATTGTTACGGAAACAGTATTTTCAGGTATATTAATGGTTGGCTCCACAACATAGCCTTGTGCGTTAACTATATCGCCATTCTCATTAGGGCTGAATCTGCCATCTCTGGTGTAATATATATTTCCGTTCGCATCTGTAACTTTAAAAAGCCCTTTGCCCTGAATGGCCAGATCAAAATCGCCGCCGGTCTGCACAAGTGTTCCCTGCGAATTATTGGTGAAGATACCGCCTGTTTTAACACCCAAACCTACAAGGTTACCAACTGGTGGAAGGTTACCTGCAACGTTGGTCTGCGCGCCAACATCTCTGTTCAAAGACTGGTAGAACAGATCCTGGAATTCGGCCACTCTTCTTTTATATCCTGTTGAATTCAGGTTGGCGATGTTGTTTGAAATCACCTCAAGGTTAAGCTCCTGTGCGCTCATTCCTGTTGCGGCTATTTGTGCGGCTCTCATCATAAAACTACTCCATTAATTATTTTCCGGCTATTCTCTGCACTGCGCTTTTAACTCGCTGGTTTTCATCTTGTATTATCTTCGCTAAAGATTGGGCACTTCTGGTAACATCAATAAGTTCAACCATCTGTTCAACCTGATTGGCGTTTGAATCTTCAACTGTTCCCTGCATTATTTTAAAATCTGCCGGGTCTACGTTTACGCCTTCAGAGTCAGATGAAAATAAAGTATTGCCCAGTTTTTTCAGGGAAGATTTATCTTCAAATGTAAATACGGCAAGCTTGCCGCGAGATACATCACCACCTGGTGTGGTTACAGTTATTGCGCCATCTTCGGCAATTCGTACCTGGCTGTCTTCCGTGGTAAAGCTTATAGGTCCGCCATCACCTACAACTGCGTAACCTTCTTTGGTTACAAGCGCGCCCGATGCATCAATAGCGAAAGATCCTGAACGTGTATATCTTGGCCCAAGTGGGGTTTCTACCTGGAAGAAGCCTTCTCCCTGTATCGAGGCATCCAGGTCTCGATTGGTTGTTCTTAAAGAGCCCTGGCTTAGGTTAATGGCCGATTTAAGAGGGGCAACCGGGCTAGGCTTGCCGTTTATAGTGCCGGTAGGTTTCAGGTAAACCGCCAGGTCAGATTTAAAGCCGCCTGTATTAACATTGGCAACGTTGTTCGAAAGCAGGTCAAGCCTGTCGAAAAGACTTTTCTGGGCTGTATACGCTAATAAAGATGCTTCCATAAATAAATTCCACTAATCCACCTTTTTAAGAAGCGAGATTCGTGCCAACGCGCTGTTGCAGATTTATTTTTGAAAGATCAGGGGTTTAGTTGGAATTTTATTTTGTAAAAAGTGCCATCGGCAAAATTTGCCGGAAATTTTTGCCGGGTTAAACACCCATGCCGCCGCCGCTATCACCGCGGCCTCTGTCAGAATTTTTCCCGCCAACCATATCAACCATGCTTTGTTGTGAAGCTCCGGTATTTAAAATTGGGCCAGAATGGCTACCAAGATCAGCGTATGAAACATTAGTACTTCCGCCACCGCCGCCATCGCCGCTGGAAGATGATGAGGTGTGATTTTTTAAAGATTCGATAATTTCCTGCATGCTGGAAGACATATGAACATCATGGCCGTGCATAACTACGTTCGCAGCCTCAGCGTTTCTGCCGAATTTATTCAGCGAATATTCTTCAGATACCCCACCAGTGGCGCCCTTGCCATGGTTCATGGCTATCTGTTGCTGTGCTGAACTCTGTCCGCCGCCTTCGCTCATAAAATATCCTTATACTATTGATTGTACCAGAAATTTAGCGATTAAGCAAGAATTTAGCTAATAGCTAAAGGCTTATAGCTAATAGGTTTTTAGCCTTTAACTTTAGCTATCAGCTTTTGCGTAAGCCTCAGCTAGGCTATAATAATAGTTTTCCAAGGTGCCATCCGTAATAGCCTTACGCACTTCTTTCATCATGTTTATGTAGAAGTATAAATTTATTTGCGTGCACAGCATGCAGCCAAGTATTTCATTAGCTTTCATCAGGTGGTTTAAATACGCTTTTGAATAAGTGTTACACGCTTTGATTGGTGAAGTTGCATCAACCGGCGTAGGGTCGTTCGCATATTTTGCGTTGGTAATATTTATTGCGCCTTGCTTAGTAAATATCTGGCCGTTGCGCGCGTTACGTGTTGGAAGAACACAATCGAACATATCAACGCCACGCATTACTGCGCCTACAATATCCAGTGGTTTGCCAACGCCCATTAAGTATCGTGGTTTGTTTTCTGCAATTGCAGGCACGGTAAAATCCAGCGTTTTGAACATTTCTTCTTGCCCTTCACCAACCGCAAGGCCGCCTATTGCCATGCCATCAAAACCTATTTTGCCTAATTCTTCGGCAGATTTAATTCTTAGGTCTTCATAAGTGCTACCTTGCACAATTCCAAAAAGGCCGTAGCCATTTCTTGCTTTGTAATCTTTCTTACTTCTTTCGGCCCAGCGTAAACTAAGTTCCATAGATTCCTTCGCAACCTTATGCGTTGCAGGGAAGGGTGTGCATTCATCAAATATCATTGTTATATCTGTACCCAGCAGATGCTGAATTTCTATCGAGCGCTCTGGCGAAAGCATATATTCTGTGCCGTCTAAGTGGCTTTGAAATTTTACGCCTTCTTCTTTTATTTTGCGTATCTTGCTTAGGCTCATTACCTGAAACCCGCCAGAATCGGTTAGTATTGGCTTATTCCAGTTCATAAATTTGTGAAGCCCGCCAAGTTCGGCTATTTGTTCTGCGCCCGGGCGTAACATTAAATGGTAAGTGTTTCCTAAAATTATCTGAGCGCCTAAATTCTCAAGGTCGTCAACTGTAGTTGCCTTTACTGTAGCGGCAGTGCCAACCGGCATGAACACGGGCGTTTGAATATTGCCGTGCGCTGTTTCCAGTTCGCCAACTCGCGCTTTTCCTGAAGTATGTTTAACTGTGAATTTCATAAATAGATATCACTAAGCGCCGGCGATGGTCATGCCATCTATCCGAAGTGTAGGTGCGTTCTTGGAATATCTGAAACTCAGATCATTTGCCGGAGTTATATTTTTGAATATATCCAGCAGATTTCCGGCGATGGTAATTTCCGAAACGGGGAATGTTATTTCGCCGTTCTCTATCCAGAAGCCGCTTGCGCCCTGGCTGTAATCGCCGGTAACGCCGTTAACGCCCATGCCAAAAACATCCATAAGGTACAGGCCATCTTTAACGCCCTTTATCATATCAGCGGCAGAAATATTTCCGGCGCTCATATAAACGTTAGTAGAGTAGGGGCTTGGGTTAGAAGATAGTCCGCGGCTTGCTCTACCGTTTGTTTTCAATCCAAGCTTGGCTGCCGAGCGAATATCAAGTATCCAGTTCTTCAGTACGCCATTTTCAACCAGTGCCATTTTTCCGGCCTGAATTCCTTCTGCGTCGAAAGGTTCGGTGGAAAGGCCGCGTTTAATTGTTGGGTCGTCATAAATACTTATTGAATTTGCGAATATCTGCTCGTTCATTTTTTCGGCAAGGAAGCTCGATTTCTTTACAATTGAAGCGCCGTTTATGGCCGAACAAAGTGAAGAGACTATTCCTTTTGAAACTCTTGGGTCGAATATTATAGGCACTTTGCAGGTTTTAACTTTTCTTGGGTTAAGTTTTTTAACTGTTGTTTCGCCGGCTTTTCTGCCAACTTCTTTTGGAGAGGTAAGGTCGCTTTTAAAACGTGCGTAGCTGTATTCATAATCGGTTTCCATCAGCATATCTTTTCCGGCGATAACCGAAACCGAAACATTGAAACCGGAATTCTTGTAGCTTTCAGCGAAACCCTTTGAAGTTACCATAACCGTTTCAGCGGTAGAAAAAGATGCATCAGCACCTTCCGAATTTGTAATGCCGTTCACTGAAAGTGCGGCGTCTTCTGCTTCAAGCGCCCAGGCCTTCAGCTCTTCGGTAGAGGCCTCGTTACTGTCGAAAATTTGCAGGTCAGTAGCGTTGCGTGAATACTCACCTTTTTCAGCAAGCCTTGAATGTTCATCAGCGGGAGCCATTTTTGCAATATCAATAGCACGCTTTACGGTTTCGCTGATATTATTCTTTTGCAGGTTGTTGGTAGATATAACCGCAGATCTGTAGCCATCTTTCTCTTTCAGGAAAACCCTTATACCAAGGTCACGAGATTCCGATCTTTCGATATTTTCAAAATTTCTTAAACGTGTACGGAATGATGTATCTGCTGCCTCAACAATAATAGCATCAGCTTCACTGGCGCCGTTCTTCTGGGCCTCTTCTACTGCGTATGCCGCTATGTTAAGGTTTGTTGTCATAATTCAGATAAGAAGAAACCTAGAAACATAGAAATTTAGAATTAAGTATTTTTAACTTCCAAACTTCCAGTAATCTAGGTTTCTAGTAATCTATTTTTACTAAATTATTTTTTGTCTTCTTCTTTAGCTGGAGCTTTGCCTGCAGCAGGAGCTGCTGCTTTAGCTTCATCTTTCTTAGCTTCAGGCTTTTTAACTATTTTGATCTCAAGATCTTTAGAAATGCTATCAACAAAAGTTTTCACAGAGTCAGAGCCAAGTTGTTTTTCAATTCTTGGTTTAGCCTGCTCGAAAGTAACTATTTCAGCTGGCTTGCTGTCAGAAACATAAATAAGGTGGTAGCCGAATTCAGTTTTTACAGGTCCAACAACTTCGCCCTGAGGAGCTTTCTTAACAGCTTCAGCGAATTCTTTTACGAATTCTTCAGGGAAAATATAGCCAAGATCACCACCTTTTGCAGCGGAAGCTTTGTCCATAGAATCAAGCCTTGCAACATCTTCAAATTTAGAATCGCCAGCGATCTTCGTTTTTGCTTCGTTTGCTTCAGCTTCAGTTTTCACAAGTATGTGTTTAACTTTATACTGTTTAGAGTTCTTAGCTTTGGCAACTAATTCTTCATAAGTTTTTTTGATCTTTTCATCGTTGATATCTTTCTTGGCGATGTTTTCCAGGAACTTCTCTTTGTAGATAGTGTTCACCAGGCTTGCCACTTTATTTTTTAGTTCAGAATCTTTCTGAATGTTAGCTTTCATAGCTTCTTTTAGAACCAACCTTTGAACGTAAACTTCTTTTGAAAGAGCTTCCAGGCCTTTCTCATCAATGTTAGCAAGGTTTATGTTACCACCTCTGCCACCTGTTATGAAGTCAAGTCTTTCGCGGAATTCTTCTTCTTTAATATCATCGCCATTTACTTCGGCAATAACATCACCAGTATATTCCCTTTCAAGGGCGCCTTCAGGAGTGCCGCTGCCAGAGCCAAATAAAATATATATGAACTGTATAACTACAAGAGCTATCAGAATTTTAGGGCCTAGATTTTTCTTAGTATTTTCCATAGGAATTTCCTTGTTTTTTGTTTAGTGGCACCGTATATAGTGCAAAGATATTTAGGCTTCAAGATATTAATTTATGGATGATTTATTTTCTAATTTACCCGTTGAAAAATCTAGGGAATCTAAACTTAAGGCTGGAAAAAAAGCTGGTGCAGATAGCTATTCCGCCAAAGATATCGAGGTTTTAGAGGGTTTAGAGGCGGTTCGCAAGCGTCCTGGCATGTATATTGGTGGTACCGATGTGGCTGCCTATCACCATTTGGTGGGCGAAGTGCTTGATAACTCTATGGATGAAGCCGTTGCCGGCCATGCCACTGAAATAGTTATACACCTGCTAGAGAACAAAACGCTGATGATAGCCGATAACGGCCGTGGTATTCCGGTTGATAAACACCCTAAATATCCTAGTAAATCAGCGCTTGAGGTAATTCTTACCATGCTTCACTCTGGCGGTAAGTTCAGTAATAAGGCCTATGCTACATCTGGCGGTTTGCACGGTGTAGGTATATCGGTTGTTAACGCGCTTTCATCTAAACTTACTGTAGAAGTATTGCGTGAAGGCAAGCACTACACGCAGGAATATTCTAAAGGCCATGCGGTTACCAAATTAACTTCAAAGGCATCTTCGGGCAGGGGTTCGGGCACAAAAGTTACCTTCCACCCCGATGAAGAAATATTTGGCGATAAGGTTCAGTTCAATCCTGAACGTATATATAATTTTGCGAAATCGAAGGCGTATCTATATTCGGGCGTAAAAATAAAATGGGAATGCAATCCGGATCTTCTTCCGGAAGGTTCTGAGGTTCCGGCAAAGGGCGTAATATTCTTCGCCAATGGCATCCAAGATTTCCTGGCCGACCAAACGAAGGGTAACGTTATACTTGGCAAAGGCCCGTATGGCGGCGAAGCGAAGCTGGCTGATGATAAAGGTAAGGTTGAATGGGCAATATCATTCTCGCCAGATTGTGAACCAAAAGGCTTCTCGTACTGTAATACAATTCCTACTATTGAAGGCGGTACACATGAAAATGGTTTCCGTGCTGCAATAACAAAATCTATCCGCGATTACGGCGAAAAACTTGGCAACAAAAAGGCCGAAAAAATTACGGCTGATGATGTTGTAGATTCCGGCGTGTTCGTGCTTTCGCTATTCTACCGCGATCCTCACTTCCAGGGGCAAACCAAGGAAAAGCTTGTGTCGCAGGAAGTTTCGCGTTTGGTAGAAAATGCGGTGAAAGATCACCTCGATCACCTGCTGGTGGCCGATACCGCTTCTTCAAACCAGATACTTGAACTGGTAGTTACCCGTGCGGAAGAAAGGTTAAATCGTAAAAAATTACTTGAAACATCACGTAAAACGGTAACCTCAAAACTTCGCTTGCCAGGCAAACTGGCTGATTGTTCTTCGCAGAACATTGAAGATACCGAACTATTCATTGTAGAGGGTGATTCAGCGGGTGGTTCCGCCAAGCAGGCGAGGGACAGGAACACGCAGGCCATACTTCCTATTCGCGGTAAAATTCTGAACGTTGCAAATGCTGGTGATGAAAAAATTACCAACAACCAGGAGATAAAAGATATCTTCACGGCACTTGGTGTTTCATCTAGTATGTATGATGCTACTAAGCTTCGTTACGGCAAAGTTATCATCATGACAGATGCCGATGTAGATGGAGCCCATATTGCTTCCCTGCTGATGACCTTCTTCTTCCGCCAGATGCGCCAGCTTATAGATGATGGTCGCTTGTATCTTGCACAACCTCCATTGTTCCGTGTTTCAAACGGCAAAGAAACTTTCTACGCCCGCACCGAGGCAGAACGTTTAAAACTTATCGATGAAGTTTCCAACGGCGGCAAAAAGAAAATAGATATCGGCCGATTTAAAGGTTTGGGTGAAATGACTCCGCCGCAGCTGAAAGAAACAACCATGGATCGCAAAAAGCGCACCCTGCTGAAAGTAGTGGTGAAGGATGATAATATCGGCCTTGTAGAAGTGGGTCAGCAGAACGAAGCGGGCGAGGGTTCAACCACATCGGCGCTTACTACCTCTGAACTGGTAGATAACCTAATGGGCCGCAAGCCGGAATTCCGCTTCCGCTTCATCCAAGAGCAGTCACAACTGCTTGGAAATCTGTACGATAAGATAGATGTATAGCGCCATAACTACCTGACAACAAACCCTATTCTCAAATAGTTAAGAATTGGTTAATTTACATTGAATTTTAACTAATTTCATGGTAGTATGGCTTACAACAATTTATTTAAGAGGGGCCTAAAATGATCCATAAAAAATCAAAATTTCTACTGGTTGATATAAGCGAAGATGAATTCGGCGCGAAGCCAATGCTTCAACAAAGCTTTGGTGATAAACTGAAAGGCTTAGCAGGTAATTCTGGTGTTCAAACCGCTGCTAAAGATGGTGCAGGTAGCTTAAGTGATATGCTTGAAAGAAAAACCCTTGAAACTTTTGCAAGTAATCTTGATGAAAAAGAGGCAAAAGCAGAAGCGGCAGGCAAAGTAACTGCAGATGAAAAAGCGCTTATGGATAGGCTTGAAAAAGCTGTTGGTAATATGGTTATTAAAGATATGAGCCTGGAGGATCTGAAAGCGGTGAAGGCGGCATTTGGTGAGTTGGATGGTAAGGATGATCAAAGCAAGAACGCAGCTGTAAT
>CAZLZP010000033.1:0-3580 GCA_964564045.1 uncultured Rickettsiales bacterium | reverse complement strand
GCTGTAATCAAATACGTAGAACAGGTTGAAAAATCTGCTGCTGCGGTATCTCCTGGCGCAAGTCCAATTGGTGCCGACACTTTACAAACCAATACTTTAAAACCCGACACCTTACAAAGATAACTTTCTAACTTCTTACTACTGAAGGGCCCCACCCCCGGGCCCTTCTTTTTTAATAAAAATTATCTACACAGAATAAAAACCAACTGTACTTAATGTAATAACCAAAAACGCTTGACCTCTTTTCCCCAAGGGCATATCAATTATAAATAAACACTGGAGCGAGTTATGCTAATAACAAAAGGCAATACCCCGAAAAGGTTCATCGATAGAAGCGATCGCGCTTCCATAATAAAAGATGCGTACGGTTTCTACAAAAGGGAACACGATAACGTTTCAAACCTGCTGTATTATTTCTTTGCGCTGTTGGTGGTTTCGTTTCTGGTAATACTTATCTACCTTTCCACCATGGTTCTTCAAATGCCTGGCCCGGGTACAAATTCACTTTATATTGTTAACGGCCTGTTCTTAAGCTTTTTTGTGCTTTTAGCATACTGCGTGTATCTGGTTAAAACCCTGAAAAAGGCGCTTAACGCTACTGAATTCATAAATCTTTGTGTTTCCCGCACGGTTGAAAATTTCTCGGGCGCATACTGCCTGCTGAACAAGAACGGCAGAATATTCTATTATAACGAGCCATTCCTGAAAGAGTATATGTCATCTAATGCGGTTGAATCTAAAGCTTTCCCGGAGCTTCTGAACCCTGAGATATTCGGCGAAAGTAATATAGTTAAATTAAGTGATGCCATGCTAACCAACGCCACCGGCATAATTGCCATGGCCGCCGCCGGTAAAGGTGCTAAAATTCAAGTGCTTTCAAGGCCTAAGGGAATTTACGCCCTTTGTGTGGTAGAAGCCTAGATAGCGGCCTAGCGCCTTATCTCTTTGACCTTCCCCAAATTTTGTGCTACCCTTGGGCATAATATACAAGGTGGGGCTTTATGAAAAATAACTTATTACTACTGTTTAGTGCGTTTGCGTTATCAATTGCGCCGCAGGTATTCGCGGGTGATAACGACGATGCTCCGGTTGCAAAGGTGCAAACGGCTGATACCGAAACGGCTGAGCGTGACCCGTTCCAGCTGCCTGATTCTGTAAAAAGAAAGGGCCTGGAAGACGATCTTAACAAGCTTTCCCCTGCCGCCGGCCCTGCTGAAGGCGATAACAGCGATTACTAGTTGAAACTCAACCAGAGCCATATTTAAAATGTCAGAACCTATTCCACAAACTAGCAGTAACTCAGAGCATCTATCTATTGTAAAAATGGATATTCCAGATGGTTTTCAAATGCCAGATAAAAACCATGCCGACAGAGCAAAGTGGGAATATGCGTTAAGCAGGTATGTTGGCTCTCTCAAAGAGGTTGGTGCAAAGCAAATAAAAGATTGGAACAATTTTTACCAGCTAACTACAGATTCAAAAAAGGTAGAACCTAATGATATCTCTTTCAATAATTCAGTTACAAGATTCTGCCAGCATATAAATAGTTTGGGAACTGATGCAGAACTTTCTAAAGATGTAGGTTTAAAGGAAGTAAGAAAATTCTTTTCACAGAAAATAAAAGAGCAAATTGCAGAGAATGGTTTTTACAGTGGAAGGCCAGATGTTAAAAAAACGCTTGAAGAAAACCCTCTTGCGGCGGTTCTGGCAAATTCTGCAATTTTAATAAATAGCAGGTCTATTGATAATTTAGCCCAGCTTATCAGATACAAGTATTTTTCGATAAAAGATGTACATTCAGATATAGCAAGCCCAATAGATGCGGCTTATAACACTATTCTTGCCCGTGTTGAAGACCCCAACAATGACAAATTTTTGGCGGGAACAACATCTGCTTATACTAATCTTCTGTTGGATGTAAAAAGAAAGATAAAAAGAGAGCGTAGATCAACCAGGCAATATGGTGATGATGAAAGTCTCCAATCTAAGGTAGAATCTGTAGAGGGCGGTATAGGCGATGATTTTTTTAATAAAGATATGGTAGATAGATTAAAAAAACTTGTGAGCTCTTTTAAAAATACAAATTCCAGAAGCGTTGGTCTTTTAATGATAAGTTCATTTGAGGAAAATGGGAAGTGCCTAAAAATCGAAGAAATGGCAGAGCAGCTTAATTTGCCTGATGGAACGGTTAAGGGAGTTATACATAATATAAGAAAGAGATTGAGTAAAGATAAAGAGATTCTTGAAAACTATCCTGGGGTAGAAAGGTAGTTCTTACCTAAGTTATAACGCAAAAATCTCTTTCATGAACTGGCCTTTACGGCAATTGTGCAAACTTTGGTTGTTACAGATAAATTATAATCGCCGCCTGCTGTTTCAAAGCAATCATCTGCGGCAAGGCTATCGTCTATTTCAAAATAACCTGCTATATATCTTTTTATTACAGTAATATCTCCGGTATCTGGTTTGCCATCATCAAGTTTTATATCAAAAGAGTAAGCTTGTTCTGGCGTTAAATTATCACCAGCGGGCCCTATAGCATCGCCTTCGCCGTTGCTTATGTATTCTATGCTTTCGTTTATTCCCAGAACATAAAATAGCCTGTTGCTATGGCCAAGGTCTGTAAGAATTACCATGCCCACACCAATGGCTGCAGAAGGTAATTCCCTTCCAACTAACGGTGAACAATTCATAACACATGCAGTATCGTGTGAAAGCATGCCCTTTATAAGATTAAGGTTGGAAAGATGTATCCAGAAATTTACCATTTCTCCTAAATAATCAAAATCGTAAGCGCCATCTAAATTGGTTTCCAATGTACCATCGTTATCGCCGTTAAAATCGGCATCTACCCATGTTTCATAAACGTTAGGGTTTCCGGTTGAAGGCGATAGGTTCACCCCGAAAACTGAGGCCATTGAAAAATCGCCGGGTATCTGGTTATTATATTTTGCTCTAAAGGTGTTAAGGGCGGTGTCATATTCCCGGAACTGGCTCATAACGTTGCGTATCTGCGCCTGTTTTATAAGGTCTTGCCCTGCAAGTATGCCGCCAACAAGCAGGCCAACTACTATCAGTACTATCGCTAACTCAACTAATGTAAAACCGTAACTGAAAGTTTTTTTCATATAGGCGGCAGTATAGCTGAAATATTACTTATATTACAGGAAAAGCTATAAAAAGGTATGTTTATACTTGTGAAAGTAGTAGGTGGTGCCGCCTGAGGGACTCAAACCCCCGACCCGCTGATTACAAATCAAGAAGTCTTTCTCTTATCGTTTCTTAATATTCTATATCAGTCCTTGTTTTCTCTTGCTTTTACAAGCGTTCTGAGGTTATCTACTTTTAACAGATATTATAGTTTATTAATGCTTAAAGTATCCCCGAGGTATCCCCGAATGTCAAAGGATAAAATTAACTTCACCAAAAATGCTATAGAGGCACTGCCTAAAGCGTCAGCAGGAAAGCGCTCATACTATAAGGATACCAAAGTACCTAGCCTAGTGTTAATGGTAACGGAAACAGGCTCTAAATCATTTAACGTGTGTCGCAAGGTCAAAGGTAGGCTAGTAAGGGTTAC
>CAZLZP010000032.1:15715-16062 GCA_964564045.1 uncultured Rickettsiales bacterium | reverse complement strand
TCTGGTTTCTTCTATCGCCCTTTCCCACGGCATTATATTATATTCAATTTTTATACCCTTGGGTTCAAATACCTGTTTTGCAATTTCTATCATGAAGCCTGTTTTATCAGATTTAGGGTCACAATTATAAGGGCACCATTCATCTGCAACTATGCTTATGGTTTTTGTACCAACAATATCTTCCGCCTTCGAAACTCCTGAGAATAAGGAAAAACCTAATAAAAGAAATACTACGAATGGAAATAATAAAAGAAATATTACTAGAAAAAGAAAAAGAAGTAGGTAATAAATTAAAAATATAGTTATAAAAAATATAGTTATAAAAAATATAGTTATAAAAAATATAG
>CAZLZP010000032.1:15180-15705 GCA_964564045.1 uncultured Rickettsiales bacterium | reverse complement strand
TTATATGGGCACCATTCATCAGCAACTATGCTTATAGTTTTTGTATCTACTTCATCTTCCGCCTTCGAAACGCCTGATAATAAGGAAAGACCTAAGAAAAGAAATACTACGAATTTTTTCATAACTGCTATAATATTGAATTGTTGAACTATTCTTGTACTATTTTTTTCTGTTATTATAAATGATTATGATTTATTTTAGCCAAGAATTTTTTAACAAGTTGTAATTTTGTTGTTTTTTACTTATGGCTGATCCAAATTTCTACACAAAGAACGGTAATTTCAAGCTTGGCGAGCTGGCGCGGCTTTGCGGCGGCAAGCTATTGAATCAGAATGATAGTGCCCTGCTGATAGAGGATGTTTCTCCTATTGAGGCGGCAGATACCGGACATATAACTTTTCTGCAAAACCCCAAATATATAGATAGGTTTAAAAACACGAAGGCAAGCGCCTGCGTTATAGATAAAAAACACATTGATATAGCCCCAAAGAATATTGCATTGGTAATAGCAGATGACCCTTATTT
>CAZLZP010000032.1:0-15170 GCA_964564045.1 uncultured Rickettsiales bacterium | reverse complement strand
TGCAAAATAACTGAGCTGTTCTACAAGGAAGAAATTTCAGATCAAACAATTTCAAAATCTGCTTATGTTGAAACCGGCGCCAAGATAGGTGATAACACTAAAATATATCCTGGTACTTATATTGGCAAGAACTGTGTAATAGGTAAAAACTGTGTTATCCACCCAAATGTTACCATAGTTAATTCTATCATCGGTGATAACGTTATAATTCATACGGGCACAAGAATTGGCCAGGATGGTTTTGGCTACGCATTTAACCAGGGCAAGCATCACAAGGTTCTGCAGCTTGGTAGAGTTATCATAGAAAATGATGTTGAAATTGGAGCCAACACCACTATAGATAGAGGCGCCGGACCTGACACTGTTATTGGTGAAGGTACAAAGATAGATAATATTGTTCAGATAGGCCATAATGTTAAGATAGGAAAACACTGTATCATTGTTTCCCATGTTGGCATATCTGGCAGTACGGAAGTTGGTGATTATACAGTTATTGGTGGACAAACCGGAACAGCTGGGCATCTTAAGATAGGCGCGCGTGTGCAGATAGCTGCACGGTCTGGGGTTACCAAAGATATTAAAGATGGTGCTATAGTTGGTGGTTTTCCGGCGGTGCCAATAAATGAATTTAGAAGACAGGCCGTAGCTTTAAAAAAACTGGCCAGTAAAAAAGGAAAAGAAGATGAGTAGAGTTATAGATATAAACAGAATTAAGGAACTTATCCCTCACCGCGAGCCAATACTTTTGGTTGATGAAGTTAGAGATATAATTCAGGGTGAATCTGCAACAGGAATAAAACATCTAAAACCAGGCGACAGCTACTTTGAAGGGCACTTTCCCGGTCACCCGGTTATGCCTGGAGTACTAATTATTGAGGCCATGGCACAAACATCCGCCATTGTTATAGCTGATAGTTTAGTTGGAGCTCAGGGAAAAATAGTTTACTTTACTTCTATTGAAGAAGCAAAATTTAGAAAAGTGGTCTCCCCTGGCGATACGCTATACCTAAAGGTTAGAAGGCTGCAGAACAAAAGAAACTTATATAAGTTTGAAGCTAAAGCTTATGTTAATGACAAGGTTGTTACTGAGGCTATCGTTTCCGCAATGATGGTACTGTAAGCTTTTGTAACATATTGCTACTTTTAAAAATTCCTTTTTTCTATATCTTACCTTCAGGTAAATTATTATGACTCATATCATACATCCCACCGCCATAATCGAAGGCAATGTACATTTTCACGAGAATGTAGAAATTGGTCCTTACGTTGTTATTTCCGGAAATGTAGAGATTGGCGACAGAACTGTTATAGTTGCACAGGCGCATATTACCGGCAACACCAAAATAGGTAAGAACAACAAAATATATCCATTCGCTTCTATTGGCACCGCCCCACAAGATCTTAAATATAAAGGTGAGGAAGTTTTTCTGGAGATTGGCGACAACAATACGATACGTGAGCACGTAACCATTAACCCCGGTACAGTTACGGGTAATACAAAAACAGTTGTGGGCAATAATTGCCTGTTCATGATAGGCGCACACATTGCGCACGATTGTATAGTTGGTAACAATGTTATACTTGCAAACAACGCAACATTGGCCGGACACGTTCAGGTAGGAGACCATGCTATTATTGGCGGTCTTTCAGCAATACACCAATTCGTTCGTATAGGCGCATACGCTATGGTAGGCGGCATGAGTGGCATTGAAAGTGATGTTATTCCATACGGCAATGCCTTTGGCGAAAGGGCTTCTTTGAACGGCTTGAACCTTGTTGGTATGAAACGAAGGGAGCTATCACGCGAAACCATTCACACACTGCGTAATGTTTTTAAAGATATATTTGAAAGCGATGGTAAAATGGAAGAAAAAATTAAAAAAGCCAAAGCTGAATATGCAAATGTAAATGAAGTAAACCAAATCCTTGAATTCCTGGAAAACGCAAAAGACAGAGCTATCTGCAAACCGAAGAATTAACATGGAAAGAATGCTGGATAAGAAAATAGGAATAATAGCCGGTAAAGGCACTTTACCTAAACAGCTTATACACTCCCTACTAGAAAATAACGTTAAGCCTTATTTAGTTGCACTTACCGACATAACCGAAAAAGAAACCACTGAAGCTGTAGAAACCCAGTGGTGCAGAATAACTGCCGTTGGCAAGATAATGAATTTTTTCAAAGAGAATAATGTTAAGCAGCTTGTAATGGTTGGCGGCATGAAAAGGCCATCACTTGCTTCGCTTATTCCTGATGTACAGGGCTTGAAGCTTCTTAACCGACTAAGAAAACTTAAAACAGCCGGAGATGATAAATTACTTGGAACAATTACAAAATTCCTTGAAGAGAACGGCTTCGAGATACTTGGGGTTGATGAGGTTGTACCAGAACTTCTTCCGCAAAAAGGTGTGCTAGGAAGAGTTGAGCCTACTAAAGAAAATCTGAAAGATATTGAATACGGAAAACACATAGCACACGAAATAGGTAAGCTAGATATCGGCCAGGCTGTTATTGTGCAGAACGCGGTTACGCTGGGCGTTGAAGGCATTGAAGGCACGGATGAGCTGATAACAAGATGCGGGCCTTTGCAGTTCGATGGGCATGGCGCAGTTCTGATAAAAATAAAAAAACCAAAACAGGATAGAAGGATAGACCTTCCTTCTATCGGCCCAAAAACCATATAAAGGATTCACGAGTTCAAATTCAAAGGCGTGGTTATTGAAGCCGGCAATTCCCTTATTCTGGATAGGGATGTTACTATTAAAAAAGCCAACGATCTTGGCGTTTTCATTTACGGTGTTTGAATCTAAGCTATATGTCTGTTTTTTGCTCTTAGCTCTATATTAGACATAATGTTGTTTAGTTGCCCTTCTACATTAGCCCCTTGTTCATTACTTATAACATAATCAGCTTTCATCATTTTAATTTCCTGCGGGGTTTGTTTGCTTAATATCTTAGCCACCTGACCGAGATCCATTCTACCTCTTTGCATAACTTGGTCTATCTGTGTTTTAGGAGAAACCACTACCGCCATAGTATAATCGAACTTACTTTGCATATTCTTCTCAAACAAAAGAGGAACTTCAATCACTACAAATTTATTTTTACCAGTTTTCTTTTCTTCCCTGATTATCCTCTCTATTTCTTTTCGGACCGCAGGTATTACTATCTGTTCGTATTGCCGAAACTTGTTTTCATCTGAGAAAACCAATTCTTTGAGCGCAGGCAAAACCACCTTACCATCAACAACTACCCCGGGCAGTTTATTTGAGATCTCTTTTATAACGTTCTTGTTTTTAGATAAAATCTGTTTGGTTATTTCATCTGCATCATATATTTTTGCATCAAAATTTTGACCGATAATACCGCAAAGAGTAGATTTTCCAGTCCCTATGCTGCCCGTGAATCCGATTATAATCGGCTGGTCTTTATTGGTTTTGAAATCATTGTTGGCTTTTTGTGCTACCCTCACATTTACAGCTTCTGCAGTAGAGTTATATAGATATTCATTTATTACTTTAGGCTGAGTTGCAAGCATTTTAACTAAAGACGAAGAAGCAAATATATATCTTTCGTCTGGGGTCTGGATATAAGTTGTAGATATAGCTACCCCCCTTGCTTCAGCTAGTTTTTTATTCGCATTTGTGATTTGTATTTCGTCATTAAAATCATTCCCGGCTGGCCTTAAACCCCTTATAAGCTGGGTAGCTCCATGTTTTATAGCAAGATCAATAGTCAGTCCATCATAGGCTTCTACAACTATTTTGCATCTGCCATCTTTTATTCTTTCCGCCGCTTCTTTCTCTACTGCGCTAGCACCTTTTTTATGCTGAACCTCCCTGACGAAATCATCCAGAGCGCTTTTTGCAATATTTACCCTTTCATCGGCAGTGAACATATATTTGCCAGCCTTATCAGGATTGCTACCTATGCCAATAACAAGCTTATCAAGCCTGATAATAGATTCTGCAATTATACCCATATGGCCACGGGTGATAGGATCAAAGCTACCAGCATAAACCCCAGTTTTACTTTGTAGCGCAGCAAGTTCTCTTTGGTTGCCTGATATCTCGGACAATATATTCTTTAATGCCTGATTTTCATATTTTCCCCTAAACTCTTCAGTAAGAAAAAGATTATCACGGGCAGCAAAATCCATCAGGAATTTATTTCTGCCAGCTAAATATTTTTCGAGTGGCCAGATCTGAGAATATTCAGCCTTTATAGATTCTGCATATTTTTTATATGTTTGCCTGTCAGCGGCCATTATTGATATATCCAGGTCTACAAACTTATTTATATCTTTCTTACCAGTATCTTTGTGACTAACGGTTGCAAGTATATATTCCATCACCTTTTCTATTCTGTCATCACTCAATCCCATTTCTTTCATTTTATCACGGGCATAAAGCGCGCTTTCAATCTCATCAAGAGAGGAATGCCTACCACGCTTCAAGGCATAAATACTATCATGAAAGAATATAGCTAGGGTTGCATTTTCCTTATCTTCAAAACCGGCTTCTTTTGCTTTGGTCAGAAAATTAACAATGTGTTCTGCTGTGTGGTAATATCTTTGCTTCTCGGAATATTTTATGAAGAGTTCTTGGCCTATCTTATCTGAAATGTTTTTTTCAACACCAAGACGCTGGCACAGCCCCTGCCATTCGGTAAAAAAAATACTTTTAATTTCGGCTTTTTCCATAACCCCTCATTATGTATACGGAATATAACATAATAACCTATATAACTCAATGTAAAAGACAATAAAAAACCCGACCAAAAGGCCGGGTTTAGAATTTCTTAGATCGAACTAACAATTATTGGTCGTTCATTCTACGTTGTTTTTTAGAGCGACGCACAGCTTCTTGAGCTTTGCGAACCTTCTTCTCAGAAGGTTTCTCATAAAAACGACGTTGCTTGATTTCTTTAAAAAGACCTTCTTTTTGAAGTTTCCTTTTAAGGATTTTCAAAGCCTGATCTACGTTGTTATCTCTTACGCTTATCTGAACCACAGTATTACCTATCCTTTATAGTTTGTTGATTGTGGAGTAGTTTTTCTAACCTTTTGGCCTTGAATGTCAACATAATAAAGCTTAGAATAAGGGCATGGAACAGAAGGATAAAATAAGGGAACAGTTCATCGGCCTACTGGCCTTTGAAGGCTGGAGCCAACAAGCCCTTGAAAAAGCAGTAAAAAATTGTGGTTTTGAACAAAGCTATGCCGATATTATATACCCCGGTAAAATAGCCGAGTTCACTAATGAGTTCATTGAAGAATGCAACAGCCAGGCTCTTAGAACTGCCCTGAATGACGATTTTAAAAAACTCCGCACTACGCAAAAAGTTGAGGAGATAATATTCCAAAGAATAAATGCCTACCATTCAAAATTGGTCACCATAGATAATGTACGCAAATTTACCGGATATTGTACAAACCCCGCACATCTTGCCCGCTCTTTCCGCAATATATACGAATTTTCAAGCGATGTATGGTACTTACTTGGTGATAAATCTACCGACTTTTCGTACTATACTAAACGAGCATCTCTCTCGGCTATATATACTAAAAGTATGTTGTATTCACTGAGTGATAAAAGTGACAACTTATCACAAACACGAAAATTTATTCAAAAGTCTATTGACGGCTTGATGAAAATCAATAAGTTAAAACAAAAAATAGGTGATATTGTTAACTACCCGAAATTAAGAACTAAAAGGAAATAATCATGACAAATACTCTTACTCGCGCAGACATAGCTGAACAGGTTCAGAAGTCTCTTGGTTTCTCATTCTCTGAATCTACCGACATGGTTGATTCTCTGGTTGAAGAAATGTGCATTGCGCTTGAAAAAGTTGGCTCACTTAAAATTTCTTCTTTCGGTACTTTCGTTGTTAACGAAAAAGGTCAGCGTATTGGCCGTAACCCTAAAACCAAAGAAGAAGCGATCATCAGCGCACGTAAAGTTGTAAGCTTCTATGCTTCGAATATCCTTGCTGACGAAGTGAACAGCTAGCTTAAGCGGCCTTCTGCACAAAATCATCCAGCAATGTTTTGATCGCTGATTTTTCGAATACTATTTGGAGGTGTTTGCCGTTTATATTTATCACCCTGCCATAGCCAAAATCGGCGTGGAATATTTTATCACCCACTGAGAACTTGCTATTGCTATTATCAAATAGTTTTGTCTTTTTCCCTACTTTAAAGCCATTCTCGGCTGAAGGTATTGTGTAGGTATCTTCTTCTTTCTCTTTGAATTTACCTTTGCCGCTGCCGCCACTATAACGTGGCCCTGCTCCGGTTTTATTCACCAGCTCGATATGTTCTTTCGGCAGTTCATCAATGAAGCGTGATGGTATGGAACTGATTATGTTACCAAACACCATACGGCTGGACGAGAACGAAATTGTAAGCCTGCGCTTGGCACGGGTAATTGCTACATAAGCCAGGCGGCGCTCTTCTTCTAGCCCCTCTTTACCACTTTCATCAAGCGTTTGCTGTGAAGGGAACAGGCCTTCTTCCCAGCCGGGCAGGAATATATTTTCAAATTCCAAACCCTTCGCACCGTGAATGGTCATTATGGAAACCATGTCTTCATCTGGCTTATCATCACCATCGGAAACCAAACTTACATGCTCAAGGAATTCGTTGATATCTTTGAACTGCGAAAGCGCACTGAGCAATTCCTTCAGGTTTTCCACACGGCCCCGGGCCTCAATGGTTTTTTCGGCTTCCCACATGCCCATATAGCCCGATTCTTTCAACATTCTTTCCACAACATCAACATGCGAGTAGGTTTCACCATTCTCGTTAAGGAAATCATTCCGCCAGCTATCAAACTTTGAGAACAGGCTTGAAAGTGTTTCGTGAATTTTTGGCTTTAATGCTTTTGCATCGAGTGATCTTCGTATCTGCGCATTCAGCGAAATGCCGCTATTACGGGCTTCAAGCTTAAGGTCATCAATTGTTTTATCGCCTATGCCACGCTTGGGAACATTTATTATACGTTCAAGCGCCAGGTCGTTCTCAGGCGATATTATTGCGCGCAGATATGCTATTGCATCACGAATTTCCATGCGTTCGTAGAAACGCAAACCGCCCAAAATGCGATAAGGTATGGCACGTTTCAAAAAACATTCCTCGAACGCCCGGGTTTGATAACCGGCACGCACAAGTATTGCAATGTTATCAAGCTTCTCTTTTTTTACCTGCTGCAAAGATTCTATTTCATCTGCAATATAGTTGGCTTCTACCCTGTCATCCCACAACGAAACAAGCTTTACCTTTGCGCCAGAGGTTTTATCGGTACGCAGGGTTTTGCCAAGCCTGCTTTCGTTATTTGCAATAACCGCATCAGCCGCCGCCAATATATCTGGCGTGGAACGGTAATTTGTTTCAAGGCGAATTATATTGGCGCCACTGAAATCTTTCTCAAAGCGAAGTATATTGCCAACCTCGGCACCACGCCAACCGTAAATGGATTGGTCATCATCACCCACGCAGCATATATTGTGCGAGCCCTGCGCCAGCAAACGTAACCAAAGATATTGCGCCACGTTTGTATCCTGGTACTCATCTACCAGAATGTATTTGAATCGGCGGTGATATTCAGCAAGCACCGCGGCATTATTTTTAAACAGCGTTATTGTTTTTAAAATCAAATCACCAAAATCTACAATGTTAAGTTCCTCGCAGCGCTTCTGATAAACTTCATAAATACTTCCGGCAACATCGCCATCTACCACCTCAGAAGCCACAAGCGCCCTATCCTTCCAGCGGTTTATTACGGCCTGTATCATTTTCGGGCTGGTTATTTTCTCATCAATGTTCATCGCCTTCATAATATCTTTCAGCAGACGCAGTTGGTCATCTTGGTTGATAACCGAGAAATCGTTCTTCAGCCCAACTTCTACAACATGGCGGCGTAAAATTTTCAGGCAGATAGAGTGGAATGTTCCTATCCATAACCCCGCCGCTGTACCACCAGCCATGCTTTCAATGCGGTGCATCATTTCTTTTGCGGCCTTGTTGGTGAAGGTAACTGCAAGTATCTGCGAAGGGAACGCCAAGCCCTGATTTAATATGTAAGCAATGCGTGTTGTAAGCACCCGGGTTTTGCCTGTACCGGCCCCGGCAAGCACCAAAAGCGGCCCTTCCGTAGTGGTTACGGCGTGCGCCTGCTCGTTGTTAAGGCTTTCGAGTATTTGGGAGAAATCTTGCATAGTTCTTTATAGAAAAATTTAAGTTTAATTAAAGAGAAAAAGCATTATATTAACCTTCAAATGACCAGAAAAATACAAATATGTCCTTCTATACTTTCGGCTGATTTTGCAAAGCTGGGGGAAGAAATTATTGCGGTTGAGGCTGCTGGCGCAGATATGATCCACGTTGATGTTATGGACGGGCACTTTGTGCCCAACCTTACCATTGGCCCTGTGGTTGTAAAAAGCATACGAAAAACCACCAAGCTGCCGTTTGATGTTCACCTGATGATAGAGAACCCGGAAAAATATATCGAAGCTTTTGCCAAGGCCGGCTCTGATATAATTACCATTCACTATGAAGCGGTGAAGGATTTAAAAGCAATAGCAAAACAGATACGTGATGCGGGCGCAAAACCCGGAATTTCTATTAAGCCCGGCACTTCTGAACAGGTGCTTAAAGATACGCTTACCGAGTGGGATTTAATATTAGTAATGAGTGTTGAACCCGGTTTTGGCGGGCAGAAATTCATGCCGAATTCTTTAGATAAATTAAGAAATTTAAGAAAGATGATAGATGAAGTTGTTAACTCCGGGGGCAAAAATATTCTGCTTGAAGTTGATGGCGGCATTAACGCTGAAACAATTAAAAGTGTGCTTGATGCAGGCGCAGATACAATAGTTGCAGGCAGCGCCGTTTATGATGGCAATGCGGTAAATTACGCGGCAAACATTAGAAGATTGCGCGGATAATGAGTAAAGATTCTGAAATAATTAAAAAAATTGCCGAGGAAAATAAGAACGCCCCTCACCCAAAAAACAATGACGAGCTACAAAAAATTCTGGAAGGCATTGAAGAGATAGGCGGCCCAAAAGAAGGCACTACCAAGCATGGCGATTGGTCGCTGAAAGGAAGGGTCAGCGATTTTTAACGCTCCGTCACTCCCTAAAAAGCGGGAATGACGGCTAGTTTTAATTATATTTTCTAAACTCGCTCGCTGGTTTAGAGATTTTTATTTTTACAAAATTTAATCGAAGGCGCCTTCTTTATAGGTTTAAGTGATACAAAATGAAATGCCACGGTAGCGCGAACAACCGCATTATTTCTGTATCTTTAGCAAGTTTGCAAACTTTCTTAGCTTATAGCCTATGAACTTATTATAGAACGAATGTTTTTATGTTCGGAAGGGGGTAAGTGAAATATTTTTAAACCCGTTCAGCCACGGCGAAGGCTATAGCCAGCCCCTCTTTCTCGTCGGAAAGGGAAAGGTGAACAATTACGCCCGGGAATTTTTTCACAGAAACCAGCGGCTTGCCTTCAGAATTATTTGAAACTTCGATATCCTGAAAGGAAAGATCTTCCCCGATGCCTGTACCAAGCGCCTTTGAAACGGCTTCTTTGGCAGCAAAGCGCTTCGCCAGAAAGGCAACCTTGTTCTCTTTGTTATTTATTTCGATTATATAATGACGCTCTTTTTCCGTAAGTATGCGCTGAAGGAATTTGCCGCCAAAAGCTTCAAGAGCATATTCAATACGCTCTAAACTTATTATATCTGTGCCGATGCCAATTATCATTAAATAAGGTTCTGGTTAATTATATTCTTCATCTTTTTTACAACATTAGCAAGGCCATCGAACACTGCTTCGCCAATTAAAAAATGGCCAATGTTCAGTTCCACTATCTGCGGTATCTTTACTATGTTTGCCACGGTTTCGTAGGTAAGCCCGTGCCCCGCATGGCAGATAAGCTTGTGCTTCCTGGCTTCGGCACAGGCTTCTATAACCTTCACCAGCTCGGCCTTGCGCTCACCCCCCTGCTTGTGGCAATAGCTGCCCGTATGGAATTCTATTATATCTGCCCCGGCCTCAGCCGCATACTGAACCTGCCGAATATCAGCATTTATGAAAAGTGATGTAAGTATGCCCGCCCCCTTCAGCTTTTTGGCAATGTTAGATATCTCGGTAAAGTTAGTGGTTATATCAAGCCCGCCTTCGGTGGTTATTTCCTCACGCTTTTCCGGCACTATGCAACAGGCGTTAGGCTTCACCTTCAGCGCTATTTCAAGCATTTCAGGCGTTGCAGCCATTTCCAGGTTAAGCGGCAGCTTTATTTTTTCCTTTATTTCGAACACATCAGCATCTCTTATGTGCCTTCTGTCTTCGCGCAGGTGAATGGTTATGCCATCTCCGCCGGCCTGCTCTACTATCATGGCGGCCTTCACCACTGAAGGGTGGATATTGCCCCTGGCATTACGCAAGGTTGCAACATGGTCTATATTAACACCTAGTTTAACTTGTCTTGTCATACAAAAGTTTGAATTTTCAATATTTTTACCTCTATATATTATAAATAAAAATATTGAAATAAGTATGTTAGGCACACCTTGGTTAAAAAATTACCCGAAAGGCGTCGACTGGAACGCCAAGATAGAGCCAAGGCCTATATTTGCGCTGCTTGATGAAGCAGTAGCGAAATTTCCCAATAATCAGGCGATAGATTTTCAGGGCAAAACCCTAACCTACAAAGAACTTGCTGAACAGGTTGAGTGCGCCGCCAGAGCTTTTGTTGAACATGGGGTAAAAAAAGGAACCAAAGTTGGCATATTCCTGCCTAACTGCCCGCAATTCATTATCTCGTATTTCGGCATTTTGAAAGCAGGCGGCACGGTTGTTAATTGCAGCCCGTTATATTCCGAAGCCGAAGTTGAATTCCTTGCGAAAGATTCTGAGGCGGAAATAATTGTAACGCTGAACCTGAATATTCTTTACCCGAAAGCCAGGAACATTCTTGATAGGTCTTACCGAAGCGGCGGCAAACTTCAGAAGCTTATTGTTGCCAACCTGCCTGAAGTTCTGCCTTTCCCGAAAAACATACTGTTCCCTGTGGTGAAGCGAAAAGATATCGCCAAGGTAATAAATAATTTAAGCGTTATCAACTGGGCTGATTTTATCGAAAGCGGCAAGAAGTCTAATGTAAAAATATATCTGGATATTGCACCGGAAGATACCGCGGTGATACAATATACCGGCGGTACAACAGGCACTCCGAAGGGTGCGGAACTTAGCCACAAGAACGTTTATGTGAACACAATTCAAAGCATGATGTATATTCGTAGTTGTCCAGATGGCGAAGGCGCAATGCTTGTAGTGCTACCACTTTTTCACGTGTTCGCCATGACAACCGCAATGCTTTACGGAATATGTACCGCTGCAAAACTTATTCTGCATCCACGGTTTGATGCGCTGAAGGTTTTGAAGGATATTGAAAAGAAAAAGCCAACAGCAATGCCGGGCGTACCTACAATGTATAATGCTCTGAACAACCACCCGGAAATTAACAATTACAATTTAAAAAGCCTGCAAATGTGTATATCAGGCGGTGGCCCGCTTCCTGTTGAGGTGAAGAAAAAGTTCGAGGAACTTACAGGCTGCGTGGTGATTGAGGGTTACGGCCTAACGGAAACTTCTCCCGTTGCAACGGCGAATCCTATCAAGGGTGTGAACAAGGCAGGTTCTATTGGTATGCCGCTACCGGCTACAGAAATATTAATTGAAGATATGGAAAACCCGGGCAATTATTTGGGTATAGGCGCTCGCGGTGAGCTTTGCATTAAAGGCCCACAGGTGATGAAAGGTTATTACAAACGACCAGAAGCAACCGCCGAATGCCTGAAAGATGGTATTTTAAAAACTGGTGATGTTGGAATGGTGGACGAAGATGGCTATATTTTTATTGTAGACAGGCTGAAGGAAATGATAATTTCCGGCGGGTTCAAGATATATCCGCGTCATGTGGAAGAGGTTCTGTACCAGCACCCTGCCGTGCTTGAGGCCGCAGTTATAGGCATTCCAGATGAATATTCTGGACAGAAAGTAAAAGCGTTCGTAGTATTCAAAAAAGATGTAACCTGCGGTAAAGAAGAAATTATTTCGTACTGCAAGGATAAGCTTGCTAAGCATGAAATGCCTAAAGAGGTTGAGATAAGGGATACACTTCCTAAATCTCCGGTAGGAAAAATACTTAAGAAGGAATTAAAGTAATGAGCCATAACACTTTCGGAAAAATGTTCAGATTTACCACATGGGGTGAAAGCCATGGCAAGGCAATAGGCTGCGTGGTTGATGGCGTTCCGCCGCTTATAAAACTTTCTGAAAAAGATATTCAGCCATTTCTAGATGAACGCAGGCCAGGCCAAAGTAAGTTCACTACGCAAAGGCAGGAAGCAGATGCGGTGGAAATTCTTTCCGGCGTGTATGAAGGTAAAACAACCGGTACTCCAATAAGCCTGATAATTCATAACACTGACCAGCGCAGTAAAGATTACGGCAATATTGTTGATAAATTCCGCCCAGGCCACGCTGATTATACATATATGGAAAAATACGGCATACGTGACCCTCGCGGCGGTGGCAGAAGCAGTGCCCGCGAAACCGCTATGCGCGTTGCAGCAGGTGCTATCGCCAGAAAAATACTTGGTAATAAAATTGAAATTATTGCCGGCGTAACCAGAATTGGCGAGATTGAGATCGACAGAAAAAATATTGATTGGGATGAGACCAGAAATAACCCGTTCTTCACACCTGATAGAAAAGCTGTGAAAAAGTTTGAAGATTACCTGAACAAAATTCGCAAAGCTGGTTCTTCAGTTGGCGCAGAGATTGAAGTAGTTGCAAAAGGCGTGCCTGCTGGCTGGGGCGAGCCTATATACGGCAAGCTAGATGCCGAACTTGCAAGCGCCATGATGAGCATTAATGCAGTTAAAGCTGTAGAAATTGGCGCAGGTTTTGATGCGGCAAAATTACGTGGCGAAGATAACGGCGATGAAATTCGCATGAACGGCAAGAATGCAAAATTCATGAGCAATAACGCCGGCGGAATTTTAGGCGGTATTTCCAGCGGGCAAGATATTATTGTGCGCTTTGCGGTAAAACCTACAAGCTCGATACTAACGCCGATGAAAACAATCGATTCAAAAGGCAAGAACACTGAAATTATTACCAAAGGCAGGCACGACCCTTGCGTAGGCATTCGCGCTGTTCCAATTGGTGAGGCTATGATGGCTATAGTGCTCGCTGATCAGATGCTGAGGCACAGGGGCCAGGTGGGTTAAGTTATCTGAGTGATATTTAATATAGAGCTTAATCCAGAAGAAGGCGTAAGGTTATTTCCAGGTTGTTCGTTTTCTGACATCATTGCTACTGCCATACCAGGTGCAACTGCTTCTGCTCCAAGTGCTATAATTGGCTTAATCATATTCTTTTCAAATTCTGCTTGCTGTTGGTCTAGTTCCTGCGCCCTCTGGTTTTCAGCAGCGGTTAAGTTGCCATCTTTATCAGAGTCTGCTGCGCGTTGGTTGTCTGTCATGTTAGCGCGTCTTGCATTTGCCTCTGCTTCTGCAATCTGTTCAGGAGAAGGCTTATTCGTTAGTTCTTGCGGTGTTGAATTATCAAGCTCTTCTACTCTTCCCGCAAGTGGGTTGGTATTTTTTACTAGGTCTAATTTCAAAGATTCTTCAGTTACCGCAGCGCTTCTTGCAGCAGCATTCGCCTGAGTCTGGTCTACACCAAGATTACGTACCATATCATTAATGGCATTTTGTATCTCTTTATCTTGTAATATTTTATCGTCTATAACCATGCAATAATTATACCATAAAAAGGTTAAAAAAGTGTTAACAAATTGAGATAATTTTTAGGTATATATCTTGTTGATATATAATGCTATTTAGCATCAGGGCTGGTGCCACCGGCTGACTTACGGCTTTTAACAGAAGCCTCCACCGAAAGTACGCTGAAGATATCGTTAGTTATCTTCTTTTCTACCGATTGAAGTTCTTTCAGTGAAAGTTGATCAAGTCGGCATTTTTTTGCTTCCGCAAGTTTTACAATTTTGCCGGTAATATGGTGAGCATCACGGAACGGCGTGCCTAAATTTTTCACCAGCCAATCAGCGATATCGGTTGCGGTGGAATATCCACTTTGCGCAAGCGTGTGCATGTTTTCTTTGTTCACCTTCATATCATCTACCATGCCAGTACAAGCCTTAATGCACAGAATAATATTTTCGATAGCGGCAAAAGTTGGCTGCTTATCTTCCTGCATATCTTTGCTGTAAGCAAGCGGCAGGCCCTTCATTACCACTGAAATATTTGTAAGCGCGCCAAGTATGGTGCCGGTTTTTGCACGCACAAGC
Source organism: uncultured Rickettsiales bacterium (assembly GCA_964564045.1). Classification (GTDB taxonomy): domain Bacteria; phylum Pseudomonadota; class Alphaproteobacteria; order Rickettsiales; family UBA8987; genus JAMHZE01. Next base: position 777 of record CAZLZP010000032.1, on the reverse strand, counting down.
TCGGCGGCATCGGGGTTACGTTTTTGCGGCATGATAGAAGAGCCGGTCGTAAATTTATCGGAAAGCGTAACAAACTTGAACGGCTGCGAGCACCATATAACCACCTCTTCCGCAAAGCGTGAAAGGTGAATGGAAAGAATGTTCAAACATGAAATAAGTTCCAATGCAAAATCACGATCGGAAACTGAATCGAGCGAATTTTTAGTTGGCGATTTGAATCCAAGTTCCTTCGCAACCATGTTACGATCAATAGGGAAGCTGGTGCCAGCAAGCGCCGCAGAGCCAAGCGGAAGTTCGTTCAAACGTTCGCGACAATCTTTTAAACGTGAAATATCACGCGATACCATTTCAACATACGCGTTCATGTGGTGAGCAAAAGTTATAGGCTGCGCCACTTGCAAATGCGTAAAGCCAGGCATAATGGTGTGCTTGTTAGCAGTTGCCTTATTAGAAAAAGATTTTTTCAGCTTTTCAAGTTCAGCAAGAATTACATCGATGCTATCACGGCAGTAAAGTTTGAAATCTGTCGCCACCTGATCATTACGAGAGCGCGCTGTGTGCAGCTTGCCAGCTACATCACCAATTATTTCACGCAGACGCGATTCCACGTTCATGTGAATATCTTCAAGCTCGGTTTTAAATTCAAACTTGCCGGAATCTATTTCTTTCTCAACTTTCTGCAGGCCGGCGATTATCTTTTCCGCTTCAGCCGATTTAATTATACCCACCTTACCTATCATGCGCGCATGCGCAATAGATGCACGGATATCCTGCTTA
>CAZLZP010000031.1:12600-16204 GCA_964564045.1 uncultured Rickettsiales bacterium | reverse complement strand
AACACAGGTTTTAATTATATAATTATTTTCCAACAGCAGGTGCAGCGGCTTGAGCTTGAGCTTGACCCTGACCCTGGAACATATTGCCCATCATGCTGAAGCCCATTGTCATCATAATTGCCTCTTTCATAGGAGTGCCCGTGATCTTGTTCATAGTGTATGCAGCAAGCACAGGAGAAAGAAGCTGTCCAAGGCTATCGCCCAATATTTCGGTAGCAATATTCTTTCCTAAATTCGCTAAAAGTATCGAGCCTGCAACACCAGCAATTTTAGCGCCAGTCCACTTTGTTTCCTGTTTTGTAGCTGCACCAGCATCAACTTTTTCGGCACCTGATGCTTGCGCTTCCATAACTTCGTTTAATTTGGCAACAACTTTTTCAATCGTAGCATCTTTAGCTTTTAATGCATCTTCATATTTTTTTAATATCTCTGCTTGTGCGCCTGCAGAAGTACTTTCTGATTGTTGCGCCAGAAGCTCTTTTACAGCCCCTAGTATTTCATTCTTCATTCCATCTTTTGTAACTGGCGTAGCTTTTTTTCTAGGCGCCCTTGGCTTTGCAGCGGCTTTTTTAACTTCTTCTCTTTCGCCCTCATCCACACCAGGGGTTTTGCCAGCCTGAGTGTTTACATGAGTTTCTGCAGCATGCCCGCCTTCATGATGTTCACCAGCAGTTGAAGTTGCTACTTCAGGCCCAGCTCCGCCATCTCTGCCGTTTCCACCTGCAGCTTGCTGCGCTAGTATCTTTGTTAAATCGGGCCTCGGTTCTGCATGAGTACCTGTTTCGTTTAATCTTTTTACTGAAACATCAACACCTGATGTTCTTAGGGCCTCAATGGCAAGATCGTGTGTTACTGAATGTGGGCCCGTACCAACAGCCGCGCTATCTAGTCCAGCCTGTCTTGCTATTTTGCTTTCAAGACCATCTGCAACTCTATCACCAAAAGTCCTTTCAGTGCTGTCTGTTTTTTTACCTTTCTCGCCGCCGCCTTCTGCAACCAATACATCATTATTTTTATCTACCATTTTAAACTCCCATTAAATTTTTAATTTTTTACAGTATAACACAAAATAGTTAATAAATCGTTAACAAGATAAAATTTTATCTAATTTTTTATAACCATTTGAAAAATAGTAGTTTTATTTGTTAAAACTTACTATTTTTAATAGCGGCAACAATATCTTTGGCTGCTATAAACCGAAATATCTCCCCCGGTTAAAAATCTTACTTAGGTAATATATCTATTTTTTCTAACAAATACAAAGAAAAATCTATATTTTATAAAGGTTTTTATAGCGCATATATGTTACAGGTTTATTACTTATCCTATCAAATAAATTACCATTACAAAATACAGTATTTTTGGCCATTTTCAGTTTTATGTAACCAATTATATATATAGTGCGAATACATTAGTAGAATCTACCAAAGGAAAAATATGAACAAAAAGATCTTATACTTAATATATACATCATTATTAATGAATTTTAACACCGGCGCATTCGCACAGGAGAATAACATGAGCAAAATTTCTGATAACAAGGTTTACAAAAAAACTGATGAAGCAATTAAAAAGCTCGACCCTATGGAATACAAGGTAACACAGGAAGCCGCTACCGAACGCCCGTTCCAGAATAAGTATAACGATTTCTGGGAAGAAGGTATTTATGTTGATGTAGTAACGGGCGAGCCGCTTTTTTCTTCCACCGATAAGTTTGATGCGCATCATGGCTGGCCAAGTTTTTCACGACCTATCAGCGAGAACTTTCTAGTAGAAAAAAATGATAACAAGTACGGCATGGAAAGAACCGAGGTGCGATCTAAAAGCGGTGATTCACATTTGGGGCACGTGTTTGATGATGGCCCGGCTGATAATGGCGGCAGAAGATACTGCATAAATTCATCTGCACTTCGTTTTGTTCCCACCGATAAATTGCTCGATGAAGGCTATGGTGAATATATTATTCTTTTCGTGGGTAAGTAGCTTATTCGCCACCTCATCTCATATTCCGCCAGGAAAACTTTGCTTTCTACTTCTTGAACTCCTGATTCTGCATATACGCAGAACGCGTTGAAGCGTATGGGTCCATAGATTCATAATATAGCTGATCTAGCATCGCACTTTTCTCTTGTCGCGTTGTTATGCCATCTGCCGGAACCTGGGCTGTGGCAATACCAGGTGCAACCCAGCCAACCGGGTTAAGAATAATATCACCCACTAAACCAACCGCGTTTCTTTCTGTTGAAGGGCCTACTAAGGGAAGCACTACGTAATCACCATTCTTTACACCGTAAGTACCCAGTGTATTACTGAAGCCCTGGTCTTGCTTTTCAAGTTTTGCCGCTGTGGCAACATCGTTTATGCCACCAATACCGAATGTACTGTTAACCACGAATCTCCAGAATGAAGGGAACGCCACTTCAGGCTTGCCCTGAAGTACGCCGTTAACAAAATTTTTAGGTTCGTTAAGGTTATTCAGAAAATTCTTAACATGCGTACGTCCTCTTTCAGGAACATTACCATATGCTTTTGCCACTGGCTTTATAACAGCCTTATCAACGCCTTTGTTAAACGAGAATACTTTTTCATTCATTGGTTTTAGTGAATCTTTAGATTCGAATGAGTCCATTTCATCTTCAGATGAAGAAGCTGCATTTGCGCTTATGCCGTATAAGCTTGTAAAAAGAATTGTAACAAATAATATCAACAGTCTTATCATATATACCCCTTATGTTAGAATCAAAGATCTGCGCTCCATTAAATAAATGAGAACTAATCCCCGAAGATAAAATATTATACCTTAAAGCTGAGTGGCTGTGCACAGAATTTGTTCTAATTTACTTAAAAGTTTAACTTTTGAAAGCCAGGACAAAGGCCGAGATCATGAATATTTTAAAGGGTGAAATAATTGGCAATAAAAAAGGGCGGGGAAATTATCCACCGCCCTTCTTGAATTTAGTTAACTAACTAAGCTAACTATAAACAATTATTTGTTTACAGTTTCTTTAAGTTGTTTACCAGCTCTGAACTTAGGTTGTTTAGACGCTTTGATTTTGATAGGAGCGCCAGTACGAGGGTTACGGCCAGTAGTAGCTTTTCTGTTAGCAACATAGAAAGTACCGAAACCAACTAGACGAACTTCTTTACCACCTTTAAGAGCGCCTTGGATAGCACCAAGTACTGCATCTATAGAGCGAGAAGCATCAGCTTTAGTTCCTTTGATTGACTTTGCAACGTTTTCGATTAGTTGAGTTTTATTCATAACATTTTCCTTTTTTAGGTTTAAGTTAAACTAGGCGCTTTGAAAGTATAACCCTATAAAAAGGGCTCCCCTCTGCGCTTCGTAGAGGTACATAATACCCATTTAAAAGCAAAGGCAAGAGAAAAATGAAATATTTTAAAATTTTTTTTCTTGCCTTTTAAAAAGATTTGAACATCGCAGAAACCAGTTGCACTCTCGTTTGTAGTAGTTTATAAGCTAACTAACTGAAACATAATTATTTTTCATATATGCGAATTTTGTTGGTTGAGGGCCGTTTCTACGAGGATATATCAAATGAGTTAGCCGAAGGTGCTATCGCTGAGATCACCAAACATGGCTTTT
>CAZLZP010000031.1:8785-12590 GCA_964564045.1 uncultured Rickettsiales bacterium | reverse complement strand
TTCCTGGCGCTATCAACTTTGCAAACGAAAGTGGTTTCTACGATGGCTTCGTTGCACTGGGTTGTGTGATACGAGGAGAGACCACTCATTATGATTATGTATGTAGTGAAAGTGCACGTGGATTAATGAACTTAATTACAGAGAAAAATCTTGCTATTGGTTACGGAATTTTAACTGTAGAGAATGAAGAGCAGGCAATGGAGCGTGCCGCTGTAAACCGCGGAAACAAAGGAAGAGATGCCGCACTTGCATGCATAGAAATGGCTCTGTTAAAAAATAAATTCTCTAAGGGCGCAAAAAAATTTATCAGAAAAACCACCAAGAAAAAAACTAAAAAACCATCCAGGAAAAAATAGAATGAACACCAATCCAAAATCATCAGCAAGACTTGCCGCTATACAAAGTTACTATAGTTTAATGATAGATAAAAACCAAAAACCAGAGTTGGTTTTAAATTCTGTTCTTGAAGAAATGAACCATGACAAAACAAAAGTTAAGAAAAAATTCGCCGAAGAATTACTGAATTTTTGCCTGAAAGAAAAAAATGAAATAGAAACCATAATAAAAAAATACTCTGACAGAGCTACTGGAATAGAGAATGTGAACCCTCTTCTACTTTCTATAATTAGCGTAGGACTGGCGGAATTGCTATATGATACCAAAACTGACAGGCCAATAATACTAAGTGAGTATATCCATATTACTTCTGAGTTCTTTGGAAAAGGCGAAACCAGCTTTGTAAATGTTGTGATGGATAAATTTATAAAAGATAACGCTTAATAAAATTATGCAGTTCTGGATAACACCAACTAGATTCAATAAATTTGAAAAGATAGCCCTGCCGATATTTTCTGTACTTACTTTTATATTCCTAATTGTCGGTTCATACTTTGCACTTGTAAAATCTCCGGCTGATTATCAACAGGGAGAGTTCGTACGCATAATGTATGTTCATGTTCCTGCTGCCTGGCTTTCCATGGGTATATATTTAAGTATATCATTTTCTTCCGCTTCGTTCCTTATCTGGAAGAACCCGCTTTCTGGCATCTTCCTTAAATGCTCCATTCCTATTGGGGCCACATTCTGCCTTATATGCCTTATAACCGGAATGCTCTGGGGCAAACCTATATGGGGCGTTTACTGGGTATGGGATGCAAGGCTTACCTCGGTACTGGTGCTACTATTCGTATATATAGGATTATATATATTATATAACGCCTTTGAAGATGAGGAAAAGGCCGCACGCGCAACTTCTGTTATGGCACTTATTGGCCTGGTTAACTTACCCATCATCAGAATGTCGGTAAAATGGTGGAATACTTTACACCAGCCCGCAAGTGTTATGAGGTTAGATAAACCAGCCCTTTCCCCTGAAATAATGCAGCCACTTATACTTATGTCTGTTTTTTTCCTGTTACTGTTCCTTACACTTCTTACCTTAAGCTCTAAAACAGAGATACTCCGAAGAAAAAACCAAAGAAATCTATTGCAGGCAGCCAAATAGTTTATTAGTCTGCGCTCAGTTTATAAACCTAACTTAATGGGGTATCCTGTGAAAAAAATTATTACTTACTCATTTTTAATGGCTTCTTTAACTTCTTGCTCTTTGTTCTTTTCACCTGATAAAAATGAGCTTCAGCCAAAACTTGCCGGTGCAGCAAGAACTCCTGTGAATTCACAGCAGCAGGCTATGCAGCAGCAAATAATGGCACAACCACAGCAGCCACAATTCATTAACAATCAGCCTAGCGCAGTTGCGAATAACATGGGAATGATGGATATGGGTATGGAAGTTCCTGCTCAGCCACAAGCAGAAGTTTTCATTAATGAGAACGTTGCAATTGGCACGGCGCCGGCTGCAGTTCCTGGCTACCAGCCACCTTTCCAACAACAAGTGGCTGATGTACCGGCACAAATTCCTGCTCCACAACCTATGGCTCAACCTGTTCCTACTCCTAACTTTAATTATATACCTCAGCAGATAGCAAGCCCTATCGATCCGAACGCGGTAACAGTTGCCACTAACCAAAAACTGCCTGCATCTTTACGACCTGGTTATAACAACCCTTTAAATTACGCACCGGTTCCGGTAGCCACACAACCTGTTGCAATGCCAATGATGCAACAACCTATGCCTCAGCAAATGATGATGCAGCAGATGCCAATGGGCCAACCAATGATACAGCCTGTATATAATACAACCCAACCGGTTGACCAAATGCAAATGTATACTCAACCAATGCCTGGTGGTGGGTTTTAATATAAATTATGTCTGAAAAGCTTTATCCATTATTTAAGGGGGAGAAGAAGCCTTTAATAGATAAAGCAACCTACGAAGCATGGTACAAAGCTTCAATCGAAAACCCTGATAAATTCTGGGCTTCTCAGGCCGAAAAGGAAATTTCGTGGATACGCAAATGGGATAGAGTTTCCGACTGGAGTTTTGCTAAAAATAACGTTCATATAAAATGGTTTGAAGGCGCAAAGCTAAATGTTTGCTACAACTGCGTAGATAGGCACCTGCCGCAACGCGCAAACCAAACTGCAATAATATGGGAAGGCGATAACCCAGCTGAGGATAAAAAAGTTACCTATGCCGATCTTAAGAAAGAAGTTTGCAAGTTTGCGAATGTTCTGAAAAATATCGGTGTAAAAAAAGGTGATGTAGTAACTATTTACATGCCAATGATACTCGAGGCAACCTACGCTATGCTTGCCTGCGCGCGTATAGGTGCAGTACATAGCGTTGTTTTTGGCGGTTTTTCGCCGGAATCACTTAAGGGCAGAATTGAAGACGGCAAATCGAAATTTGTTATAACAGCAGATGAAGGCGTTCGTGGCGGCAAAAAAGTTCCGCTAAAAGCGAACGTAGATGAAGCGGTAAGTACCCATCCGGAAGTTAAGGTTTTAGTTATTAAACGCACCGGTGGTAAAATTGAATGGAAAGATGGTCGAGATATCTGGTACCATGATGAATACAAAAACGCCTCTGAAGATTGCGAATGCGTGGAAGTAGATGCCGAAGATCCGTTATTCATTCTTTACACTTCCGGCTCTACAGGAAAACCGAAAGGTTTAATGCACACAAGTGGCGGATATATTTTGTTCACGGCCATAACTCATAAATACACTTTCGATTACCAAGAGGGCGATATTTACTGGTGCACAGCAGATGTGGGATGGGTAACAGGACACAGCTACATTGTGTACGGGCCTTTAGCTAATGGCGCTACAACGCTGATGTTCGAAGGTATACCAACCTACCCCGATGCATCTCGCTTCTGGCAGGTTATCGATAAACATAAGGTTAATCAGTTCTACACCGCACCTACTGCAATAAGAATGCTTATGGCAAGCGGCGAAGAACCAGTTAAAAAAACCAGTCGCAAAAGCTTGCGTATTTTAGGAAGCGTGGGTGAGCCGATAAACCCGGAAGCATGGCGCTGGTATTTTGAGGTGGTAGGCGATAGTAAATGCCCGATAGTTGATACATGGTGGCAAACCGAAACAGGCGGGTTCCTTATAACCCCTCTGCCCTACGCAACTGAATTAAAAGCCGGTAGCGCAACCAAACCTTTCTTTGGCGTAATACCGGCGATAGTAGATAGTGAAGGCAAGCTTCTTGAAGGAAATGATGTTGCTGGCAACTTGTGCATTACGAATAGCTGGCCTTCGCAGGCGCGCACGATATGGGGCGACCATAAGCGTTTTGAAGAAACATATTTCAGCCAGTTTCCGGGCAAGTACTTTACCGGTGATGGCTGTAAGCGCGATGAAACCGGATATTACTGGATAACCGGAAGGG
>CAZLZP010000031.1:0-8772 GCA_964564045.1 uncultured Rickettsiales bacterium | reverse complement strand
TTCTGGCCACCGCATAGGCACAGCAGAAGTTGAAAGCGCACTGGTGCTGAACCACAAAGTTGCCGAGGCCGCAGTTGTAGGCTACCCGCACGATATAAAAGGCCAAGGCATATATGCCTATGTAACTTTAAAAAGTGCCAGTGCTGGTGCTAGTGCAAGTGAGTTAGAAGATATTAAAAAAGAACTGAATGAAACAGTTCGTAAGGCCATCGGCCCCATTGCTAAACCAGATATAATTCAGTTTGCGCCGCAACTGCCTAAAACCCGCAGCGGCAAAATAATGCGCCGCATACTTCGTAAAATAGCCGAGAATGATTACAGCAATTTAGGCGATACACGCACGCTGCTGAACCCAGAAGCGGTTGATGACCTGATAAAAAACCGGGTGAATAGATAATGGGCTTTTTTGAAAGATATTTAAGCGTTTGGGTTGGGCTATGTATTGCTGCAGGCGTTGGCTTTGGACATTTACTACCTTCAGTATTTCAGGCTATTGCACATGTTGAATATGCGAATGTAAACTTTGTTATAGCCGCATTTATCTGGGTAATGATCTACCCAATGATGGTGAATGTAGATTTTTCTAACCTGAAAGAAGTTATCAAAAAACCAAAGCCCTTTGTTATAAGCTTTGTGGTTACGTGGTTAATAATGCCCTTCAGCATGGCAGCGCTTGGGGTTTTATTCTTACAGCATATTTTTGCAGACTTTATACAAGCTGACGAGGCAAAACAATATATCGCCGGGCTGATACTTTTAGGTGCGGCACCTTGTACGGCCATGGTGTTTGTTTGGAGCAGACTTGTGAATGGTAATGCCAATTATACTTTGGTGCAGGTTGCTTTTAATAATGTTATAATGGTTTTTGCTTATGCGCCAATAGTCGCCTTTTTGCTTGGCGCCGCAGATATTACAATTCCGTGGAACACACTTATTTTATCGGTAGCTCTATATGTTCTAATTCCAATGCTTGCAGGCTATTTCACCCGCAAAAAACTATCAGAACAAAAACTTAAATCGTTCCTACACCATTTAAAACCCTACTCAGTTATTGGTTTACTTGCCACCGTTGTGCTGCTCTTTGGCTTTCAGGCAGAAACCCTACTTCAAAAACCTCTTGTTATTGCAATGATAGGACTTCCGATAGTTATCCAAAGTTTTTTGATGTTTGGGCTGGCTTATTTTTTAATGTATAAAGCAAAGATACCTCATAGCATTGCCGCTCCGGCATCTTTTATAAGCGCATCTAACTTTTTTGAACTGGCGGTTGCTGTTGCAATAAGTTTATTTGGTTTAAATTCCGGCGCGGCACTTGCAACTGTTGTTGGTGTACTTGTTGAAGTTCCTGCTATGCTATGGCTGGTAAGCATTGCTAACAAAACCCAAAAGCATTTCAAATGAGAAACCTAAATTTACACAAAGAAACGCATTTGGTTGCAAGGGTGGGCTGGCTTAGGGCCGCCGTGCTTGGCGCGAACGATGGGCTTATTTCTACTGCAAGTTTGATAATGGGTGTTGCTGCAGCTTCTGCCACTAAGGGCGATATTGTAATTGCTGGTGTTGCCGGGCTTTTTGCAGGAGCCCTTTCCATGGCGGCGGGTGAATATGTTTCGGTAAGCTCGCAGGCCGATACGGAAACCGCAGATATTGCGCGCGAAACAAAAGAGCTAAAAGATAACCCCGCATTTGAACTTAATGAACTGACCGATATTTATGTTAAACGTGGGCTTGATGAAGATCTGGCAAGAAAAGTTGCCGAGCAACTAACCAAGAAAGACCCGCTAGTTGCGCACGCTCGTGATGAACTTGGTATAACCGATTTCAGCAAGGCAAACCCCATTCAGGCGGCCTTTACTTCGGCAATTACATTCACGGTTGGCGCGGCATTGCCATTGCTTATGGTTATTATTTCGCCGCTAGATATGATAACAACCACGGTTTCGGTAACATCGTTATTTTTCCTTTCTGTACTAGGTGCGGTTGGGGCCAAGGCTGGCAAAGCGAATATTCTTAAAGCTACTATTCGTGTAACATTCTGGGGAGCTTTTGCTATGGCAGTTACTGCAATTATCGGAAAATTATTTGGCGCAGTAATTTAATGTGCTATTACCTACTCTAAAATAAAAATCTAAAACTATGCTATATATCGCGCTAATACTTGGGATAATTGAGGGTCTGACCGAGTTCATTCCGGTTTCATCAACCGGGCACCTTATTTTATTCGGTGATATACTTGGCTTTGAAGGCCCTAAAGGAAAGGTGTTTGAAATTGTAATTCAGCTTGGCGCGATATTTGCAGTTTGCTTTCTTTACCGCAGCAAAATAATTTCTACCACCGTTGGAACATTAAAACGCAAACACGCAGATATAAAATTTGCTTCCGGTATAATAATTGCGTTCATCCCGGCCATGATACTTGGCGTATTACTGCACGAATATATAAAAACCGTTCTGTTCAACCCTACCAGTGTTTCTGTAGCGCTTATTGTTGGCGGCATAGTTATTTTGGCGGTAGAAAAATTCAAGCCACAGCCAAAAATTCATAAAATTGAAAATATATCTTTGCCACTATTTTTTAAAATAGGCCTGTGCCAGTGTTTAGCGCTGATACCGGGTACATCTCGCAGTGGGGCAACCATTATCGGCGCGTTGCTATTAGGCGTTGAACGCAAGGCCGCGGCGGAATTCAGCTTCTTCCTGGCCATACCAACCATGCTTGCCGCCACAGTGTATGATGTTTACAAGAATTGGGAAAACCTAAGCCTTGATGGCCTGCAACTGATAGCCGTTGGTTTCATAGCGGCCTTTATAAGCGCCATGCTAGTGGTTAAATTAGTTATAGGTTTTATTTCCAAACACGGCTTTGCACCATTTGCGATATATCGAATAATACTTGGAAGCGTAATGTTATATTTGCTGAATTAAATGACCGAAAAAACTAAAGTTCTGTTCGTATGTTTAGGCAATATCTGCCGCAGCCCTACAGCGCAGGGCGTGTTTGAAAAAATGGTGCACGATGCAAAGCTTACAGATAAATTCGAGATAGATTCTGCCGGTACAGCAGCATACCATATTGGTAAACAGCCAGACCCACGCAGCATAAAACACGCCGCAAAGCGTGGATATAAACTGGAACACCAGAAAGCGCGCAAAGTAGATTACAGTGATTTCATGTATTACGATTATATTCTGGCCATGGATAAAAGTAACTTTGATGATCTTTTTCATTTATGTCCGCACGAAATGAAACATAAACTTCACATGATGCTGAGTTACGCTGATAAGAAACTTCTGGATAAAATAAATAACGGCTCTAACGAAGTGCCCGACCCATACTATGAAGGCGAAGCTGGATTTGAGAAGGTTTTAGATTTGATAGAGAGTGGGTGTAAAGGGTTTTTGGATAAAGCAAAATAAATAGTTAATCCATATCATGAAGTTCATACTTTCTTATGTAGACTTCTTTAGCAGGCTTCTTGGCCTGAATTATTATGCCTGTAGGTTTTATTTGCAAATGGTTATGTATAATATCAGTTACCCTAGCCCTTCCTTCGCCAATACCCCAGCCTTTATATTCCTGGTTCAGGGAATTTGACTTGATATGAATTTCACTAACCACATCTTTATACATAACAAGAAGATCAAGAACTTTTTGTATACCTCTCAGCTGATCTTCACTGGTTAATTTTATAGGATCTATTATAGTATCTGAATGTCCAACTTCTTGAGATTCTCGCTTATACATTCTTTTGTTCTTTTTTAGAAATCTTACATTGACGAAGCCATCTTGCTCATCATTGCCTATCATTTTTCTTCCAATGAGATTCATATCTATAATCTCGCTGTTTGAACCAACGGTGAGCGTTAGCTTAAAGAATTTTGCTGTGCTCTTTGTTGGTTGAAAAATTATTTCTGGATACTCATTTTCCATAGAAAAACATTATACCATAAAATGGTTAAGAAAATGTTAATGCAACTGTAATAAAATAACCCCTTGAAATACTTACCTTAATATATCGGTATAAAGCTCATTCGCATCTGGCTCTGGTGAATTTTTAGCGAATTCCACCGCGTCGTTGATTATAACTTTAATTTCATCTTCTATTTTTTTAAGGTCATCTTCCGAGGCAAAACTTTGGTTGAATATTATTTTTTTGATGTTCTCGATAGGGTCGTTGTGTTCTTTGTATTTTTCTACTTCTTCCTTGCTTCGGTACTTGGCAGGGTCACTCATTGAATGGCCACGGTAACGATAAGTTTCCATTTCCATTACGTACGGGCCTTTACCGGCGCGCAAATGTTCCACCACTTTTTTACCGGCCTCATACACGGCCAGCACATCCATACCATCTACCTGCACACCCGGAATGCCGAATATCTCACCGCGCTTGTAGTAATCGTCATTCGAGGTTGAACGACAGCTAGATGTACCCATTGCATAATGGTTATTTTCAATAATGAATATTACAGGCAGCTTCCAGATAGCGGCCATGTTCATTGCTTCAAACACCTGCCCTTGGTTTGCAGCACCATCACCGAAATATGAAAGTGATATTGTATCATTGCCGCGATATTTATTTGCGAATGCAAGGCCCGCACCAATAGGCACCGAAGCACCCACAATTCCGTGGCCACCGTAGAACTGGTTCTTCAAGTCGAACATATGCATTGAACCGCCCTTACCGCGTGAACAGCCAGTTTCGCGGCCAAGCAGTTCCGCCAGAATAACCTTAGGGTCGGTGCCGCATGCAAGCATGTGTGCGTGGTCGCGGTACGTGGTAATAACCTGATCTTTGCCGCTGCGGATACTTTCCTGCATGCCGGTAACAACAGCTTCCTGGCCGATATACAAATGGCAGAAACCACCTATAAGGCCCATGCCGTATAGCTGTCCGGTTTTCTCTTCAAATCTGCGTATAAGAAGCATGCTTCTATAAAACTTCAGAATCAGCTCTTTAGAATACGGGAACTTTGTATCTTTCTTAACTTCTCTAAGATGAGTTTGCGACATATCCCTCGTTGTAAATCAGCTTTTATTATAACATATAATTATCGATAAGTCGTGCAAAATAGTATAAGCGGCGCTAATCATCAAGCCCTTTAAGCGCGTCCTTATCAACTAACATTTTATCATTTATTTTCAAATATTTAATAAGTATAAGGCCAGGTATTGCTATCACCACGGTGATGATAAAATACATCTCCCACGAAAGGCCAAGACCGTTGGTTTTATCTACCAAGTATCCCGAAGGCGCATTGGTGAACCAGCGCCCAAGCGACATGAAAGATGTTAAAAGCGCGTACTGTGTTGCGGTAAAACGCAGGTTGCACAGCGATGCTAGATATGCGGTAAACGCCGCCGTACCCATTGCACCGGTAATGTTATCGGTAATTATAACAACCGTAAGCACGTTAATGTTATGCCCTACACTTGCAAGCCACACATACGCAAAATTTGAAAGCGCCTGCAACACACCAAATATTAAAAGGCTTTTTAACAAGCCAAGTTTATAAACCGCCCAGCCACCTATAAGGCCACCAACAATAGTAACGGCAAAACCAAAAACTTTTATAATAAGCGCAACTTCCGATTTGGTAAAACCCATCTGCTGATAGAACGGGTTGACCATTTTACCCAGCAGCGCATCGCCAATTTTATAAAATACAACGAACAGAATTATCACCAGCCAGTTCTTGTGCTCTTGAATGAATTTAACGAACGGCTCGAGTATAAACATTTTCAGCCACTTCAAGGTGCTTTCGCGCCCTACTATCTCGCCCAGGTCTTTTTCAGGTTCACGGCTTAAGAATGTAGCGGCAACGCAAAATATGAATGATGCGCCAATTATAATGAACGACATTTGCCACGAATATATTTCCGCAAGGAACAGCGCCAACCCGCCGGAAATTAACATGCCAATACGATAACCGATTATTGAAACGCCAGCACCTGCACCCTGCTTATCTTGTGAAAGAAGTTCAACGCGAATGGCATCGTAGGCGATATCGTAAGTGGCGGAAACGAACGAAAGTATTATGGCCAGATAAACCACCTCGCGCATTTGTGTTGAAGGGTCTAAAAACCCGAACTTACAGATTATAATTCCCAACGCCACCTGGCTTAATACCAGCCAGCTACGACGCTGCCCAAGCTTTGAAAGGAATGGTATCTTCAGGCCATCTACCAGCGGCGCCCATACAAACTTAATGGTGAACGGCAGCCCGGCAAGGCCGAACAGGCCTATATCTTTAAGGTTAACGCCCTTTTCGGCAAGGTTGAATGTATATGTAATAAAAACCAGCGTGAATGGTATGCCGCTGCCATAACCAAGCGCACCAATTATGAACATATCTTTGTTCAAATATAGCTGCTTGAATTCTTGTAAATAGTTTTTTATTCTGTTAATCACCATTCTGAATTAAATGTATTGTATAAAACTTTCAACCTAAAAGGCTAATATGGCAAAAGATAAGAACAAAGAACCAGAGCAACAGCAAACTCCTCCGCAGGTTTCTATCGCGGCGCAATATGTGAAAGATATTTCGTTCGAAAGCCCAGGCGCTCCTAACAGTCTTCGTCCAAGCGAAGAAAAGCCGAACATTAATGTTTCGGTAGATGTGAAAGCCCAAACCCTTGGCAAAGATACCTACGAGGTTGAATTGAAAATAGGTGCCGTTGCAAAACGCAAAGAAGAAATTGTGTTCATCTGCGAAACCACTTTTGCTGGCGTGTTCGTTATTCAGAACCTGCCTCCTGAAGAAATACAGCCTGCCCTGCTGATATTCTGCCCGAACTTATTGTTCCCATACGCCCGCAGAATAGTTTCCGACCTAAGCCGTGATGGTGGTTTCCCTAGCCTGATGCTTGATCCTATCGATTTCGCAAGGCTGTACCAGCAGAACGCAGAGCAGCAGCAGTAATTATAAATTCTCTAATCTTTTGAAGTTGGCCGCCTGTTCCAGTGCAAACGCAATATCGAATGCGGTTTGTTCATCCCAAGGTTTTGTAATTATTTGCAGGCCAAGCGGCAGGCCTTCAGAATCTAATCCGGCAGGAACGGAAATACCCGGCAAGCCAGCCATTGAAGTTGGAATAGTGAACACATCGTTCAGATACATTTTAACCGGATCATCCTGATTTTCGCCAATTGCGAATGCGGCACTTGGCGCAGTTGGAGTTAATATTGCATCAACCTTTTTAAACGCCTCTTCAAAATCGCGCGCGATAAGCGTACGAATTTTTTGTGCTTTAATATAATATGCATCGTAATAACCATGAGAAAGTACATAAGTGCCTATCATGATACGGCGTTTTACCTCATCGCCAAAGCCTTCGGCGCGGGTTTTTTCGTACATTTCATCAAGCGTAGAGAATTTTTCAGCGGTGCGGTGGCCGTAACGAACACCATCATAACGCGCAAGGTTAGAAGAACATTCCGCTGGCGCGATAATGTAATAAACCGGCAGTGCATATTTTGTGTTAGGCAAAGAAATATCTACTATCTCAGCGCCCTGCTCTTTCAGCCACTGAGCACCTTTCTGCCATACATCTGTAATTTCAGCATGAATTCCATCAACATTATATTCTTTAGGAATACCAATTTTTTTACCTTTCAAACTGCCGTTTATATTGCCGTACCAGTTCGGAACTTCCTTGTTCACCGATGTTGAATCGTTCTTATCGTAACCCGCCATTGCCTGCAGCATCAGCGCGCTATCTTTCACGGTTTTAGCAAACGGCCCGGCCTGATCGAGCGAGCTGGCGAAAGCAATAATACCCCAGCGAGAGCAACGACCATATGTAGGCTTAATACCCGTAATGCCGCAGAAAGCAGCCGGCTGGCGAATTGAACCGCCGGTATCTGTGCCTGTAGATGCAATTGAAATATCTTCCGCAACCGCAGCCGCAGAACCACCCGAAGAACCACCTGGAACCAGTTTTTTGCTCGGGTCTTTTTTAGATTTCCACGGGTTTAATACATTACCGTAAGCAGAAGTTATGTTGGCAGAACCCATAGCAAATTCATCAAGGTTGGCCTTGCCTATCATTACCGCGCCCTGATTGAACAGGTTGTTTGAAACGAATGATTCATATTGCGGTTTGAAATCACCCAGAATTTTTGAAGCAGCAGTGGTTTTAACACCCTTGGTGCAGTAAAGGTCTTTCATCGCTATCGGCACGCCTTCTACAAGCCCCATTTTACCAGCAGCAATACGTTTATCGCTCTCTTCCGCCTGTTTAAGCGCAACTTCCGGCGTTAACGTAATGAAAGCGTTAGATGTAGATTTGCTGGCAGCATCAATGTAGCTTTGCGCCAGCTCT
Source organism: uncultured Rickettsiales bacterium (assembly GCA_964564045.1). Classification (GTDB taxonomy): domain Bacteria; phylum Pseudomonadota; class Alphaproteobacteria; order Rickettsiales; family UBA8987; genus JAMHZE01. The sequence continues at coordinate 449 of CAZLZP010000031.1, read as the reverse complement.
TTCGCCGAGAATTTTTTGGCCTTTAGGCCTTCTACAGCCTGCTCTATTGTAAGTTTGCGTAAGTTTGACATAACGGGCGGGTTTATAGCATTAAACAAACGGTTTGTAAACCCTACTTCCTGAATTAAGTGCGCGCTCTTTGGAATAGCGTACAAATGGCAGGAATTTAGGCACCCAGCGGAATATACTGTGGCTGTTCATATATTCGGCATATTCAATATATTCCGGATAGTTTGAAAGATGATTTTCTTGATATAGATGAATTTATATCGTACTTAATGGCATCTTCGGCGGTGCCTATTTTGATGCCTGTCGTTAAAATTAAGGGGGAGGATCGGAAAAGCTATTTAGACGGCGGACTTCGGGATGTGGCACCTTTAATGAAAGCTGTGGAAGATGGTGGTAAAAACATTGTTTGTATCGCTTGTCACATGGAATCAATTGAGGGT
>CAZLZP010000030.1:14117-16274 GCA_964564045.1 uncultured Rickettsiales bacterium | reverse complement strand
TGATGTTGCCGGATCGTCTTTCAATTTACGACAGGTCTGAAACCCATCCATTTCAGGCATCATCACATCCAGAAGAATAATGTCCGGTGATTTCTCTTTCGCAAGCTTGATACAATCAAAACCATTATCTGCCGTATAAACAGTATAATATTCACTTTTAAGCTTAGCTTCAAGAAGCCTAAGGTTCTGCTCAAGATCGTCTACTACTAATACTTTTCCTGTCATTTAAACTCACAAATATTTTTTAACTGTTTCCATAAAACCTGATATTGATATCGGCTTAGAAATGTATTCTTCTGCGCCAGAATTCAATATATTTTCTCGATCTTCCTGCATCGCAAATGCCGTTACAGCGATAATAGGGATTTTCTTCAGCAATTCATCTACCTTAAGCCTTTCTATAAGGTCCATGCCTGAAATATTTGGCAACTGTATATCCATTACAATAAGATCTGGCTTATCGCGCCTGCAGATATCTATGACATTTTTACCATCTCTATCCTGTATGATCAGAAAATCATTGGCTTCAAGCAGGTCTACAAAGAGCTTTAGATTAAGCTCGTTATCTTCTACTACGAGAATTTTCTTCTTAACGGTCATGTAAATAATTATTAGTTTTCAAGAGCTTTCTTAATCGACTCTAACTCTTTAAGCAACATTTTAACTGCCCTTGGATCAACGGAATCGATTGTATTGTTAACTGTTTCAAGAAGATCCTGCTGGGCAAAAGAATCGCTACTGCTATTTTCTGCCTGTATCTTTTCTTCCTGTGCCTTTTGAGAAAATAAACTCTGTTGATCTTGTGCTTCATGTTGTTGCATATAGCCTTTTTCCCTTAAATATTTTTGGGCTCCTTTTATAGTGTAGCCTTCTTCGTATAGTAGCCTTTTAATTTCGTAGATTGCCTCAACATCCACCTTACTGTAGTAGCGATGGCCACCTTTCCTTTTATGAGGCTTTATATTAAGAAACTTGCTTTCCCAGAACCTCAGAACATGTGGTGGTATGCTAATTTCAGCCGAAACCTCGCCTATCGTTTTAAAAAAACGATCAGCTTCTGAAAAATCCAGAGCTTTCATAACTGAGCTTTCATGCGGTTGCATATTGAAATAATATTGTATTTAATTTTTCTATCAAGACATAAAATTCTTTTATTTTAGGAAGTTCTTATTATTGTATCCTAAAAAGTGTGGGAAAATGAACGATAAAAAATATCAGTTAATAGGCATAGGTAGCGCAATACTTGATGTTATCTCTTACAAACCATCAAGTTTTATCAAGGAGAACGACCTTGTTAGCGGATCTATGGTACTTGTGGATTACGAAGATTCACAAAAATTATATGAGAAACTGGGTGCCGCAACTGAATGTTCAGGTGGCTCTACTGCTAATACCGCAGCTGCGTTTTCCATGTTAGGCGGGAAAGGCGCCTTTGTTGGCAAAACCCGTGATGATTTCGGCGGCAGGGTGTTCAAGAAGGAACTGGAAAAGGTGGGAACAGATTTTATCTGCAATACCACGGCTGAAGGACTTTCTACCTCTAAATGTGTTATACTTGTTACAGAAGAAGAGGGCTTTCTAGGCAGAAAGCATGTGGAACGTACAATGGCCACCTACCTTGACCCCAAGGTTGTGATAGGGCCCGATGATATCGATGAAAAGGTAATAGCTTCTGCCGAAGTGATAATTGCCGAGGGCTACCTGTTCGACAATAAAACATCACGCGAAGCTGTTCTGAAATCAATGGATATAGCGAAAAGGAATGGCGTTAAAATAGCTTTTACCCTTTCTGACCCGTTCTGTGTTAAAAGGCATAAGCAAGATTTTCTCAAGATTGTTGAGGAAACCGCTGATATAGTTTTTGCCAACGAGCATGAGGCGGCTGCCTTGTATGATGGCGATGATATAAAGCGCCTTCTCCACAAATATTTAGATACTCCGAACATTAAATGTATAACTCGCAGCGAAAATGGTTCTTATGTAATTTGGGATAAGAAGCTTTACGACATCGATGCGGTGAAGATCGCTGGCGTGTACGATGTTACCGGCGCGGGTGATTGCTACGCAGCAGGTTTTCTGTTCGGTTATGTGAAGAAGCACGATCCTGAAACATGCGGTAAAATAGCCGCTTCCTGCGCTACTGAGGTGATCAAATAT
>CAZLZP010000030.1:0-14107 GCA_964564045.1 uncultured Rickettsiales bacterium | reverse complement strand
TAATGGGTGATGAGACCGCAGAATTTAAATTACTTCTTCAGGCCATTAAGCAGCCTGAGAGGTGTTGGTCCTAAAACAAAACAAGCTCTGATAAAATTACTACAAACCAGCGAAGCTGAAGAGCCCAGCTTCAAAGATCTTCTTTTTCATAAACCCTATGGTCTTATAAGAAGAGATATGGAACCAAACCTGTTGCTGGTAGCTGAAGGTTCTGAAATCATAACATCACTTACCGTAGATAAAATTGACGAAAAAAGGCTTGGTGGCAGGCTGATGTATAATATTCTGTGTAGCAACAAAACCGGGTTTGTTACATTAGTATACTTCAATGCCTTTAAAGATTTTATCACGAAGAATTTCTCGATCGACAGAAAAATTGTAGTAGCGGGCAAGATAGAAAGGTACAAAGATAAGGCCCAGATAGTACATCCGGGCTATATTGTAGCCAACATTAATGACATTCCCGTATGCGAACCAACTTACCCTCTTACCTACGGAATAACGAATAAAATGGTAAACAAGCTTATAAAGAACATAAGCTTGGGCCTGCCAGAATTAGAAGAATGGAGTGATTTAAATTATCTTAAGAAGAATGGCCTGCCCTCTTTTTCAGCTGCTATCAGAAAACTGCACACTCCTGAATCAGCCGAAGATCTGGGGCTGTTTTCAAAACACCGGCTGCGTTTGGCCTATGATGAGATTTTGGCAAACCAGCTTGCTCTGGCCATATCTAGAAGATCTTTGAACAAACAGAAAGGTATAAAAATTGAGACAGATAACCTGTATATAAAACAGTTACTAAAGAACGTTCCCTTCAAACTTACTGATGGTCAGAAAGTGATCCTGCGCGAGATAGTAAATGATCTGAAATCTGGCAACAGAATGTTCAGAATGCTGCAAGGAGATGTTGGAAGCGGCAAAACAATTGTTGCTATTGCCGCTGCGATGGAGGCAGTTCAGGCAGGTTACCAGGCAGCAATAATGTTGCCTACTGAAATACTTGCCAAACAACAATTCGACATACTTGAAACCATACTTAAGAATAAATTCTTTGTTGAGAATGATGTTGGCGGCTGTTTGCTTATCGGCGCTTTAAAACAAAAAGAAAAAGATAAGCTTCACAAAGAAATAGCAGAAGGAAAACACCGAATAATTGTTGGTACACATGCGCTATTACAAGAAGATACAAAATTTAAGAATCTTGGTTTTATAGTAATAGATGAGCAGCACAGGTTTGGTGTAAAACAAAGGCTGGCTCTTTCTCAGAAAGGAGAAAATATACATGTATTGTTAATGAGTGCCACACCAATACCGCGCACACTTGCCATGACAGTATATGGAGATCTGGAGGTTTCTTCCCTGACAGAAAAACCAGCAGGAAGAGTGCGGATCGATACAAGGGTGGTTCAGCTTGAACGTATTGATGAGGTGGTAGACGGTATTAAACGTGCGATCAAAAATGATGATAGGGTATATTGGGTTTGCCCACTTATCGAGGAAAAACCGGTTGATGAGAAAGAGCCGAACGAAAACGCCTCAGCCGAAAAAAGATACAAGGAACTGAAAAAATTATTCGGCGACAAAGTTGCCTTAGTTCACGGCAAGCTGAAAACAGCAGAAAAAGATACCGCAATAGAAAGATTCAGAAAGGGAGAGGTAAAAATTCTGGTAGCAACAACCGTTATAGAAGTGGGGGTTAACGTTCCGGAAGCAACTATAATAGTGATAGAACAGGCAGAGAAATTTGGTTTAGCGCAACTACACCAATTGCGTGGAAGGGTTGGCAGAAGCGACAAGAAATCTTCCTGTATATTACTTTACAGCAACAAAACCGGTGAGAATGGAAAAAGAAGATTGAACATATTACGTGAAACAGATGATGGCTTCAAAATAGCTGAGGAAGACCTGGCAATGCGCGGTAGTGGCGATATTGTTGGAACAAAGCAAAGTGGCTTCCCTGATTTTAATTTTGCCGTTCTGCCGGAACATAAGGAATTATTATTCGCTGCCCGTGATGATGTAAAACTTATCCTGAACAAAGACCAAGAATTAAGATCTGTGCGCGGACAGAATTTAAGAATCTTGTTATATCTTTACGAATACGACAAACAGATAAAGGTACTGGGAGTTTAGGGAATCCCTAGTATCTTATGCATCTGCAAGCTTATTTTATAGCCGTTTTCTTCTGATAATTTTTTTACCAGTTCTAAATTCGCTTTATTCTTCTGGGAATTATATTCGTCCATTGGTTGAATATATATCTCGGTGTTAAATCTATTCTGCCCTACATCTGGAACAAATGAATATCTTTCATCTCCCGCCGAAATAAGAAACTTCAAAGCATTGGTTCTGGAAAGAATATCTTCCCTGATGGGCGCATAATTATCAACGCTCTTAGGGGAACATACTATCTGAACCTGGTTTGGAAGCTCTCGATACAACGTTCCGTTTGTTTCTATCTGCACCAGGAATTTTTCCTCTATTAATCTTTCGCATAGATATTCAATAGACTGCCTGAAAGGCTCTCCGCCAGTAATAACAACTAAATTCCTGATCCTTTTGCCAAGAAGGTTGCAGGATAGTTTTATTACTTCCGATATAACATCATCGGTTTGTTTGGTTATAAAACTTTCAAACTCTGTATCACAAAACTTACAGGCAAGATTGCACCCACCCAAACGAACAAATACCGCGGGCATTCCAACATTGGGGCCTTCGCCCTGGATAGTTGGAAAAATATCCTGCACATCTAAGCTTTTGCCACTGGAAGTAACCGGGCCTCTTTTTGGATTCTTACCAAACATTTATTGACTTTTATATGTGTTGTAATCTATTTAAATACACAAGATATAAGGTTTTTAAATGGTTGATTTTGAAATTATTGAAGTAAAAGAAAAGGAAGTTGCCTGTGATGGAGGCAAAGGGGCGTTGGGCCACCCCAAGGTTTATCTTACATTTCCCAAGAACAACAATAGTATAGTTTGCCCCTACTGTAGCAGAAAATACATTCTAAAAAAATAATAAGCGCAGCTGTTTAAATATTAAATTGCTATTTGTAAGCCAAAAACCTAGCCTGTTGGTTACAATTTATATTTATGAACTGCACTATAAGAGCAAAATCTTTAATACAACCACCGCAAGTGATAGCTATTGGCTCTTCAACTGGTGGTCTTCAGGCCCTTTCTAAATTATTTGAAGATCTGAAAAGCTGTAAAATTGATATCCCAATTGTTGTAACACAGCACTTGCCAGAAAATTTTGATGTGTCGTTCTCTTCTAAAATAGCCGAGATGAGCGGAAGAAACTGTATAATTCCTATTAATGATACAGAGCTTGAGCCAGGAAATATATATTTTGCCCCAAGCGGAAAGCACCTTAGAATAACAAGAAAAGATGGGAAAGTGGTAACAGAGCTGGATGACTCCCCACCTATAAACTTCTGCAAGCCTTCGGTTGACCCAATGTTCCTTTCGATCGCAAAAGTATACAAGAAGAATGTTCTTGCTATAGTACTTACCGGCATAGGCAGTGATGGCCTGGAAGGCGCGAAGGAAATTGTGGCCCAGCAAGGTACGGTTATAGCGCAGGATAAGGAAACCAGCGTTGTATGGGGAATGCCAGGAGCAGTTTCTAAGGCAGGTTTGTGCAGCGCTATACTTCCATTGAATGAAGTTGCCGAATTCATAAAAGAATATTCTTTTGGTAAAGTAAGATGAGATGAACCTCAGTCAGTTAAATATAAATTTCTTTAAAGAATATTTTTTGAACAAGGCCGGTATTGTTATTGGTGAAGATAAGGCCTATTTGCTTGAGAACAGACTTGCGCCAGTTGTAAAGAAGCTGGGATTTAAAAGTTACGACGAGCTTATACTTAACATAAAACTCAATAAGCCAAATGTTGTAAGCGAGTGCATTGATGCAATCTCTACCAACGAAACTTTCTTTTTCAGGGATATAAAACCATTCAGGATATTCGAGCAGTTTATACTGCCAAAAATAATCGCATCAAACACCAGCGATACAATACGCATATGGAGTGCGGCTTGTTCCAGCGGACAGGAAGCTTATTCAATCGCTATTTCCCTGTTGGAAAATAAAGCAAAACTTAAAGGAAAAAAGTTTGAGATAATTGGAACTGATATATCTCCATCTATTTTAAAGCGGGCGCAGGAAGGTGTATATAATTCATTCGAAATACAGCGCGGATTGCCAGTTTCATTAATGATAAAATATTTTGAGAAGGCATCTGAGACCGACTGGAAAATTAAAAATGAGGTAAAGAGCTTTGTTAAATTTAAGGAATTGAACCTGCTGAGCGATGTTTCTAGCTTAGGCGATTTCGACTGTGTGTTCTGCAGATATGTACTTATTTACTTTGATGATAAGAACAAAAAACTGATAGCTGAGAAAATTATAAAAAGACTAAAGCCTTGTGGCGCACTTATAATGGGAGTACCTGAAACCAATAACCTTAGCCCAACTGCGCTGGAACCACACAGCGATTTAAGAAGTATATTTTTTAGGAAGTAGTTACTTAGAAAGCGTAGCTTCTTTATTTTGCATACCTGGGCTATGAGATGGGCTTATACAACCCTCACCAGTTATCTTTGATGGATCCTGTTCTTGGGCCTTTACGTAATCGCACCCCATAATCAAATTTATGAAATCAGCACCAGCAACTCTTGCTTCTTCTCTCAGGCTCATAGATTCTCACTTTCGGTTATGAACCATTGTATCAAATTTTTGTTAATAAATCATTACAAATTTGAGTTTATTTTTTCTTGGCCAGCGGGTGGTTCTGTTCCACGAACTGCTTCATTTTTGCGCTGTTAATATGGGTATAAACCTGGGTGGTCGATATGTCAGAATGCCCTAATATTTCCTGTAACACTCTGAGATCTATGCCTTTTTGCAATATGTTAGTAGCAAAGCTATGGCGCAGTACATGGGGCGATATCTTGGAGGGGTCTACGCCTGCGAGTGAGGCATATAGTTTAAGCAGGTTGGCCACCTGCTGTCTGCTTATATAACCAGCCTTACCTTTGGAGGGAAACAGCCAGAAATCGCCGGAGGCCATTTTTGCTTTTACCTGCTGAGCCGGCGTTAAAAAACTTTCCCAGATATTCATATATTCGTTTATCGCTTCAATGGCAGAGTTGGTAAGCGGCGCTATCCTTTCTTTTTCACCCTTGCCTTTAACCAGCAGAAAATATCTTTTTGTTCCTTCTACCTCGGTAGATTGTATATTGTTCTTTTTTAGCGAAATAATTTCTGAAACTCGCAAGCCAGAACCTGCGAGTATCTCTATAAATGCCCGCATTCTGGTTCCGCCGGGCTTCTTATCATTATTTGTGGCATCTATTATCGCGCCTATCTCGGCTGTGGTAAGGAAGTTTGGAAGCAGCTTATCTTTCTTGGGCAGCTCTATAAGCCTGGTTGGGTCCTCTGAAATTTCCTTTTCGCTTTTCAGGAATCCAAAGAATTGCTTAAGTGCCGATATTTTTCTGCTTACTGTGCTTTTAGCAAAACTACCGGATATAGAAGTTATAAACTTTCTTATATCCTCTTGAGATATATCCCTGATATCCTTTTTAGAAAAAAACCCGGCGGCCTGCTCAAGATCGTTCCTGTATGAATCAACAGTGTTCTTTGACGAGCCGCGTTCTGCCGACATCATCTCAAGAAAAGAATCTGTGTAGTCACTTAGGAGCATTGTTGTTCTGTGCTGCAGTACCAGGCTGACTAACAGTTATATCCCTAACAACCTCTTTGGTTTCGGGCTTTATATCCATTTTATACAGGGCCAGAGCCGCCACTAATAAAATTATAAATAGAAACAGAATCTTCTTCACTTTACACCTACCTTTTATATTCTACATTCCATGTTATTATAATAATATGGAAGATTCAGCAACATACAAAATAGATAGGCCTATAGTTCTTATAGGTATGATGGGCGTTGGCAAAACCACCTATGGCAAGAAACTTGCCTCGCTTATCAATGTGCCCTTCATAGATGTTGACCAGACAATTGAGAATGAGATTGGTCATAGTGTTTCATGGATATTTGAAAATGTAGGCGAAAGTAAGTTCAGACAGATGGAAGAGAACAAAACAAGAGAGCTACTTGATGAACATAAGCATTTGGTGCTGGCATTGGGCGGTGGGGCTTTTTTAAATGAGAACACCAGAAAAATAATAAAACAGAAGGCGGTTTCCGTTTGGTTGACCAGCTCTCCGGAAGTAATATTCAGCAGGGTAAGCGTTAGAAAGGACAGGCCTCTTCTTGAGGGCGTTGAAGATAAGCTTGGCAAGATAAAGGAAATAATGGACAATAGAGAACAATATTACAAACAGGCTGATGTTTCGGTTATTACTGACCACGGCAATCAAAAAGATATTTCAACCAGGATCATTAAAGAAATCGATCTTTTTTTGACAAAAACTAATAGCAAATAACAGAATTCTAGTGAAAATATCCCTATGAGCGAAACTATAAAAATTGATCTGGGTAAACAATCTTACAACATAATCCTTGGTAAGGATCTGCTTAAGAGTGCAGCTTCTCATATTTCTAAAGTTACGCCTTCCAAAAGCAAAATCTTTATTGTTACCGATAAGAATGTTGCGAAGCTTTATCTTAAAAAACTTGAAAGCTCTCTCAGCCGCGCTGGCTTTAAGGTTAGCTCTATTATTCTTCCGGCAGGAGAAAAAACCAAGAATATAGGCCAGCTTGAAAATATACTTAATAAAGTTTTTGAGGGTAAGCCCGAAAGAAAATCTACGCTTATTGCGTTAGGCGGTGGCGTTGTTGGAGATATTACCGGCTTTGCCGCAAGTATACTTTTACGCGGGGTAAATTTTATTCAGATACCAACAACCCTGCTTGCCATGGTAGATAGCTCTGTTGGCGGAAAAACAGGAATAAACACCAAATTCGGCAAGAATCTTGTAGGCAGTTTTTATCAGCCAAAACTTGTACTGGCTGACGTATCTTTGCTTGATACTTTGCCAAAAAGAGAGCTTTTGGCGGGCTACGCCGAAGTGGTGAAGTATGGCGTTATATGCGATAAAAAATTCTTTGAATTCCTGGAAAAAGAGAAGGGTTTTTCAAAGATCGAACGTATGATAAGGGTATCTTGCGAAACAAAAGCAAAGATAGTTTCCCAAGACGAGAAGGAAAATGATGTAAGGGCACTGTTGAATTTAGGACATACATTTGGGCATGCGCTAGAGGCCATGTTCAATTACGATGGAAAGCTATTGCATGGAGAAGGTGTTGCTATAGGCATGGTGTTGGCACTTCAATTCTCTGAGCATCTTGGTATATGCCCTAAAGGCAGAGCCAGGAGGTTAGAGAGCCTTCTACGCAGCAAAGGAATGAGAACAAAGATATCAGAGCTTGGTAAAAAAATATCTGCAAAAGAAATGATAAGTTATATGTATCAGGATAAAAAGGTGAGTAATAACAAACTTACCTTCATTCTGGCAAATGATATCGGTAAAGCTATTATCAAGAAAGATGTTGGCGGCGAGCGTTTAAAGAAATTTCTTAATGAGGTTATATGAATAAACTTCTGGTTCTTATTATTCTAGTTTTTACTTCAACTAAAGCTTTCTCGCAGGAGCAAATACGGTTCGATAGCAAGCAGGTTACCTTGCTTAATCTGGCACAGGATTATCTTGCAAGAGTAAAGACGGTTAAGGCAAATTTCATTCAGGTAAATCCGGAAAGCAGCATTGTAAGTAGTGGCGAGATATATATATCCAAACCCGGTAAACTAAGAATGAGTTACTCATCACCTTTTGGCATAGATTATTACATCAACGACGACAAAATACTGCAATACGACCACGACCTTGACGAGGTGACAAGAGGGGAGGCCCCGGAAAACCCTCTAAAAGTGCTGCTTTATGATAATTTAACCCTGGCGAATAACGATCTTATGAGCGTAACAAATGTGGTTGAAGATGGGCAGGTGTTCTTTGTGTTTATGCTGAATAAGGTTGAAGAGGTAAGGGAAATAAGTGGCATGATATTAAAGTTCAGAAAAAGCCCGGTAGAGCTAATAGGAATACAACGGGTTGATTATGAGGGAAATAAAACCGAGACAAACCTGACCAGCGTTACTGTTAACCAACCGCTCGATGATTCTAAGTTCCTATTTAAGAAACCCCGTACAGCCTACCCTTCTTCTAAAGACTAGAAATAGTAGTTAAGACAATACTGAACGAAGTACAACACAACAAGAAGTATTGCCGGTGACCAATCAACATTATTGTAGGGTTTTACGTGCTTCCTTATTTTGGATAGCACCGGTTCAACCATATCTCCCAGCATTGATCTTGCTTTAACAACAAAAGGCTGCTGTCTATTGATTATTTCAAAGTGCCCCAGAAGAATTATCAGAATATAGATAAAAACTACCCAAGCATATAAACCTATAACCAAACTTATTAAAGCTACTATTGGATGCATAAAATCTCCTATTATTTGTTGTTAGCCTTATGTTTTTGCTGCTGTGATGATGAGTTATCAACGCCTTTGATAGGCATTTTGTAAACCACCATATTACCTTTACCCCAATATTCAACTGCACCAGGACTCATTATATTCGCCATTGCAATACCACGACCGTTAGGATCTGCCATGCGGGTAGGGTCAAAATCTATGTAGTCTTGCCAATTAAAGCCTTTGCCTTCATCTTTGATTATTACAGAAAATATCCCTTCCTCATCTTTACGATGCAGTTCTATTATTACTTTTCTGTCACAATATTGCTGAGATTTAGTTCTTTTCTCGATCTCTTCCTCATACTTGTTTTCCAGAAGAAGTTTATGCTTAGCTTCAAAACCCAATTCAAGATTTCCATGCTCAATTGCATTAACCATTAATGCAGTTAAACCAACAATATACTTATTTGGATCGTTGCTGAATCTGGCCAAATAATTTGCAACCCTTCTGGCCTCAGAGAACTGCTTTATCTCAAAAATGCAGGAACGAAGATTATCAACCACATTATGCAGGCTTATTACTTCGGTTTTCAGACCGTCGGTTTCTCTTTTTTCCTTTAACGCAGATTTTACGATAGAGGTAAGTACAGCATGTGAATAGGGTTTTGTAACGTAATAGTAAGCCCCAGCCTCAATTCCCTCTACGGTTTTTTGTTCACCTGTCATAGCTGTTTGCATTATTACCGGGATCTTTGCCGTTTTCGGATCAGCCTTCAGCTCTTTAAGCAGCGTAATGCCATCCATACCAGGCATCATTATATCGAGTATTACTACATCGATCTTGTCTGCGTTAGATTTAATGAACTCCAGTCCTATTTCGGAATAGGCTATTATTTTACAATCAAGCCCAGCCTTGGTAAGGTGCATCTCCAATATCTCAAGGTTGGTCTCTTCATCATCGATACAGACAACAAATGGCGGACGTGAAGAAACGTTGCCTTCATCAACGGCTTGTTTTATCTGATTATCTTGAATTCTTGCTTCCATTATCACTATGACCTTTTAAGTTATTCTATAGGGTTTGCGGGCAGTGTAAACGAAAAAATAGCCCCACCCCTTTCTGAATTCTGTGCCCAGATATCGCCTTTATGCCCCCTGACTATCTCTTTGCATATTGATAGGCCCAGGCCTGTACCACCTGCACCAGTTTTTGTTTTGCTGCTTTGTATAAACTTATCAAATACCCTGTCCAACTCGCTTTCAGGTATTCCAATACCCTGATCTTCAATCGAGACAACTAGAAAAGACTCCTCATCTGTATAGCGCAGATCTATGTAAATAATTCCATCGGGCTTTGAGAATTTAATGGCATTTGATACAAGGTTATAAAACACCTGTATAACCTTTTCCGCATCAAAGAAGCCTATCATTTTATCTTTCGATTTACTTATCTGAACCTTAAGTTTTTTATCATCAAGTAATTTCTGCACCTCAGAAAGTACTGAATTTAGTGGCAGCTCGATGTTATTCTTACGGGTATTGAAATTCATTTTTCCAGCTTCAAGCTTAGAAAGATCGAGAAGGTTATTTAACAGTGAAAGTAGCCTTTTACCGCTATTCTCTATCCTGGAAAAATATTTTTGAAGCTCTTCGCGTGGCGCCACCTGAGATTCCGAACTGCCAAACTCTGCAAAACTGAGAACTGCATGCATAGGCGTTCTTAGTTCATGGCTCATATTTGCAAGGAACTCTGATTTACTTTCATTAGCCCTTTCTGCCTGAATCTTTGCCCTTTCCAGCTCTATTGTTCTTTGGTGTACCTTATCTTCAAGGTTTGCATTTGCATCTTTGATCTCGCGCTCGCGCACGTTTATCTGAAATAACATTTCATTGAACGCATCTACCAGAACACCTATTTCATCATCAGTTCTTTTTTTAACCTTAACATTGTAGTCGCCCTGATCGGTTACTGCTTTAGCGGCCATGTATAAATTTTTGATAGGCCTGTCGATGATCTTGGAAAGCCTGGTTGAGATTATAAGAGCCATTAGCCCACCAAAAAGTATAGAGATAATGCTGTAAAAGAAATATCTCTGATAAGATTTCCTGATCTCTTTCAGATCTGATATCAGTACGATGGACCCAATTAACTCTCCTTCAACATATATACTTTTGAACACATATAAACCATCACTGGTAAATTCACTTTTAGGGATAGAAGCTTTGGGGCAGTTTTTATCTTCAGATCTTGCGTAGAAGGCAAAAACCTCATCATTAACATCGTATATACATGCCGTTTTTACAGATTTTCTTGCCGAAAGAGAAGTAAGATTCTCAGTGGCAGTTTTCTGGTCAAGGAACTGGATAGAAGCGGTACTACGATTACCGATGATCTCTGCCAGCACATTCATTTCCTGCACCAAATTCTCACGCAAACGTACTGTTGAAAAGAAGATAAAGAATATAAGTGATGTAAGTAACGCAATAAAACTACAAAAGAATATGATCGCCAGAATTTTCTGGCGTATGGGTAGCGTTAAAAAGAATTTTCTAATGCGCAAAAACATAGGGCAAGCATTTATAGCTCTAAGTTAAAATTTAATGACAGCTAAGATTATAACAATATTTATGAGATTTCAGCGGTATTTAAAGGATTCGTTTGAACGTTCATGGTACTATTTTATCACGAATTAGCAGGCTACAATCACCGTAGGAAAAGAATCGATATTTGTTTTTAATTGCGTGGCTATAGACCATTTTTATCTCTTCTAATCCCATAAATGCCGATACCAGCATAAAAAGCGTAGACTTAGGTAAGTGAAAATTGGTGAGTAGCATATCTACAACCTTGAATCTGTAGCCGGGGTAAATGAAAATGCTAGTTTCACCCGAACCTTCATTTACCATGCCGTTCTCTTCGGCTGCTGATTCCAAAACCCTTAGTGATGTAGTACCGACCGCGATAATTCGCCCGCCAGCATTTCTGGCATTATTTATTTTTTCTGCTGCATCTTTCGGCATCTCAAAGTACTCCGAGTGTATTTTATGCTTTAGAATATTTTCTACCCGAACTGGAAAGAATGTTCCCGCACCAACATGAAGGGTAACATACACAACCTCTACACCAATTTCTTTTATCTTTTTTATTATCTCATCAGTAAAGTGCAGGCCCGCTGTGGGCGCCGCAACTGAGCCCTGCTTTGAGTCATCAGCATATATGGTTTGGTAGGTTTTTTTATCAGCTTGCTCTGCTATTCTTTTTTTTATTATATAGGGAGGCAGGGGCATTGAACCATATTTGTGGAGCAGGTCCAAGAACACTTTTCCTGTTTTGTTGAATCTTACCAGTACTTCACCTGTAGGTTCTTTTGATATTACCTGCGCTTTGAATTCCGAGCTTACAATGAACTCTTTACCTATTCTTAGTTTTTTACTGGGCTTCGCAAGTACCTGCCATAACTCTTCAGTTGAGCGCAGTTTTTTAATAAGATTTATCGAAACTTTAGAATTATCACAGCTTCCTTCCAGCTTTGCTGGTATCACTTTGGAATTATTCAGAACCAATACATCACCTTTCTTAAGAAAGCCGATAATATCTTTAAAAGAATTATCCTGAATATTTTTCCCATCGAATGTAAGAAGGCGCGACTCATCACGCTTTTCCAGCGGTTTATGCGCTATCAGGCTTTCGGGGAGGTTATAATCGAACTGCGAAAGTTGTGTCATCAAAAACCAAGAGATCTGCCTCTGCCCCTTGCCCTTCTTCTACTTAAACGTATTCCAGACCTCATGCCCTTCAGCTGTTTTGATCTCTGGCCTATTATCTCTTTTGCCATCTGCGCCTGCTTTCCTATTTGGCTTCCAGCATCTTCATCTAAGCCCGCCTCTGGATTGGTGGGCTCTGCGTAGCCGGTTGATTTTGAATTTTGCTCGGTCTGCTCCTCTGCCATTCTTACATGCAGCTGATGCGCCCGAACCTTTATATCTCGCTCTTTGTTCTTTGCGACATGCTCTGCTTTAGTATGAGGACTTTTAGACCAGAAAATCAACTTAGTTCCTTTTTATTATTATCGCCCTCGACCAAGTTAGAGTTTATTCTTTCAGGTATTTTTGCTGATGCCTTGCGACGCAACAAATTTTGCCTAAGAGCTTCCTCAAGCTTAGCTTTTTTATCGTTTCCTTCTTTTTTCATAGTAACAAATTTTGTAGATACTTACAACTTAAGATAGTTGTGATGGTAGTTTGGCAGCCATGTATGTAATGGTACCAGCACCCATACAAATAACCAAATCACCTTGTTTTATAATGGCTTTTAGTTTTTCAGGTAGTTTCGTGTCATCTTCCAGCGCAATAGCTTTTTTACCTTTTGCAGCAACAGCTTTAGCCAAGGCGAACTGGTCAACATCCTGCTTCGGAGCTTCCCCTGCTGAGTAAACCGGCAGTATTATAACCTCATCCGCATCTGAGAAACATTCAATAAAATCGTTGAACAGATATTCAAGCCTAGTGTACCTATGAGGCTGCATTACTGCGATAACTTTCCCGCCCTTGCCTTCAATATACTGACGAGCGGCGTTCAATGTAGCCTTTATTTCAGCAGGATGGTGTGCGTAGTCATCTACAATTGTTGCACCCAGTGCGTTACCAACAATAGTAAATCTTCTTTTAACGCCTTCAAACGTACTCAGACCCTTCTGTATCGTTTTGATATCAATTTTGATACCCAGCGCAACCGCAATGGCCGACAGTGAATTAGAAACATTATGAATGCCCACAGCCGGTATCTCAAATTCATATTCACTATCTTTCTCACTGCCCAGAAGATGCGCTTTTATTAGTGCGCTGAACTTACTGAGATTATTTTCCTGTGTAACTTTTGAAACAGATATATCAGCCTCTTTACTGCTCATTGAATAGGTAAATATTCTTCTGTCCTCTATTCTTTTTAATATCTCACATACCACTGGGTGATCAATATTCATTACACCAAAGCCATAGAATGGAAGCTGCGTGATGAATCTTTGAAAAGCATCGTGTAATGAGCCAATATCTTTCCAGTAATCCATATGCTCAGGATCTATATTTGTTATAACACCAATGGTGGCCGGAATTTTGATGAAGGTTCCGTCACTTTCATCTGCTTCAGCAACAAGCCAATCTCCTTCACCTAGTTTTGCATTTGTTCCAAGGCTATTGATAACCCCGCCATTTATTATTGTTGGCTCTAGGCCCGCCACATCAAAAATATGGCCAATAAGTGAGGTTGTAGTGGTTTTGCCGTGTGAGCCAGATATTGCAACGGTTGATTTTAGCTTGGTAAGCTCGGCCAGCATTTCCGAACGCTTAACTACCGGTATCTTTTTCTCGCGCGCGGCCAGTATCTCTGGATTGGCATTAGTTACCGCGGTTGAACGAACAACTATAGAAACATTTTCAACATTCTTGGCATGCTGGCCAATATGAACTTCAATACCCAAATTACGCAGGCGTTTCACATTATAATTATCTGACAGATCAGAGCCACTTACTTTATAACCAAGATTGTGCAGTATTTCTGCGATACCACTCATACCGATACCACCGATACCAACAAAATGGATAGTACCGATATCGAACGGGATGGTTTTCAGATTTAACGCGTGATATTCTTTTT
>CAZLZP010000029.1:629-16694 GCA_964564045.1 uncultured Rickettsiales bacterium | reverse complement strand
AGCCTGCAGAAAGCTCTGCGCAGCCTTGAAACCGGCCTGTGTGGACTGAACGAAAAAGAAGGTGGCGAGAAAAATTTACGCAAGCAGCTTCAGCTACGCACACCAAAACGTTTACTTTTAATTGCTCAGGCTTTCCGTGAAGGGATGAGCCTGAAAGAAGTTAATAAACTAACCGCATGGGACCCGTGGTTTTTAGAACAAATTAAAAAGATAGTTGATACAGAAAAAGAACTGAAAGAAGGCAAAATAAATATCAAAGATAAGCAGGAACTGCTTGATCTGAAAAAGCTTGGCTTCGCCGATAAGCGCATTGCACAGCTAGTAGGCAAAAAGGAAGAAGCCGTTCGTGATATTCGCCACAGTTTAGATGTTCGCCCGGTGTTCAAGCGCGTTGATACCTGCGCGGCCGAGTTTGAAAGCCAAACGCCATATATGTATTCCACCTACCGTGATGATTCATACAAAATTGTTAACGGAAAACTTGAAGAAGTCCGTAACTGCGAAAGCAATGTTAGCACACGCGAAAAAGTTGTTATTTTAGGTTCCGGCCCGAACCGTATCGGCCAGGGTATAGAGTTCGATTACACATGTGTGCATGCCTGCTTCAGCCTGCAAGATGAAGGTATTGAAACCATAATGGTGAACTGCAACCCTGAAACAGTTTCCACCGATTATGATACTTCCGACAGACTTTATTTTGAACCGCTTACAACCGAAGATGTTCTGGAAATTTACCACGCTGAAAAACAAAAAGGTAAAATTCTGGGCTTCAACGTACAGTTCGGCGGACAAACCCCGCTTAAACTTGCCAAATCTTTGGAAGAGGCAAAAGTTCCTCTGCTTGGTACTTCTAACCACTCTATTGAAGTTGCCGAAGACCGCGAGATGTTCAAAGCGTTCATAAATAAACAAGGCTTAAAACAACCGAAAAGCGATATCTGCTTCAAGGCGGAAAATCTTGTAGCGCAGGCAAAAGCTGTTGGCCTGCCTGTTGTTGTGCGCCCAAGCTTCGTGCTTGGCGGAAGAAGTATGCGCGTTGTTACCAATGTATTCGGCCTACGCCGTTACCTGAAAGATTTTCCTGAGTGTTTTGATGGTGGCCCGCTGCTACTTGATTCGTTCCTGAAGAACGCAACCGAGGTTGATGTTGATGCAATATGCGATGGCAAAGATGTTTATATTGCCGGTGTAATGGAGCATATTGAAGAAGCAGGCATACACTCGGGCGATTCTGCGTGCTCGATACCACCATATTCACTAAGCCCAGATATTATTGAAAGGCTTAAGCAGCAAGGCAGGCAAATTGCTTTGGGCCTGCATGTTAATGGCCTGATAAATATTCAGTTCGCTATCACAGGTAACGATATTTACATTCTGGAAGTTAACCCGCGTGCCAGCCGCACAGTACCTTTTGTAGCTAAGGCAACCGGCATTCCAGTTGCTAAAATTGCATCGCTTGTTATGGCAGGCAAAAAACTGAAAGACCTGATAAACATTGCCGAGCTTGAAAATAAAGTTACCAACATGAAGCACTTTGCGGTAAAAGAAGTTGTGTTCCCGTTCAATAAATTCTCGGCAAGCGATATAGTTCTTGGCCCTGAAATGAAATCTACCGGTGAAGCGATGGGCATTGATAAAACCTTCCCGCTTGCTTTCGCTAAGGCACAAATGGGTTGCAGTAATAACCTTCCTCGCAAAGGCACTGTATTTATTTCCGTGAAAGATGCCGACAAGAAGGCAATGCTTGGCATGGCAAAAACATTAAGCGATATTGGCTATGGAATAGTTTCTACACGAGGCACTGCAAAATTCCTGAACGAAAATGGCGTTAAAGCTGATACTGTTAATAAGGTTCTGGAAGGCAGCCCGCACATTGTAGATAGCCTTATTGCAGGTCAAGTGCAGATGATAATAAATACTACCGAAGGTGATAAATCGCTGAAGGACAGCTTCAGCATTCGCCGCGCGGCAATTATGTATAAAATTCCGCACAGCACCACTGCTACAGGCGCCCGCGAAATAGTGAAAGCCCTTACTGCTATGAAAGAAAAAGAATCGCTTGATGTAGCCCCTATTCAAAGTTATATTGTTTAAGGTTCTAATTAAAATACAAAATTTATATGAGTAAAATTCCTATTACAAAACTGGGCTATGCCCAGCTTGAAGAAGAGCACAAACACCTTAAGTTTGTTGAGCGCCCTGCCGTACTTGAACAGCTTCAAACAGCCCGTGAACATGGCGACCTGAAAGAGAACGCAGAATACCACGCCGCCCGTGAAAAACAAAGCTTCACCGAAGGCCGCATACAACTGCTTGAAAATACCATCGCCAATGCCGAAATAATTGACGTTAGCAAAATGGGCGGCACAAAGGTTCTGTTCGGTGCCACGGTTGATATAATCGATTGCAAAACTGATGAAGAAAAGGTCCTTCAGATAGTTGGCGAATATGAGGCAAACCTGGAAAAAGGCAAAATTTCAAATACTTCTCCTATCGCTCGCGCCCTTATAGGCAAAGAAGAAGGTGATGTGGTTAAAGTAACCACCCCAGGTGGCCTTAAAGAATACGAAATAGCGAAAGTAAGCTTTAAATAGAAATATGCTCTAGGGCTTGACTTAGGTATAATTTTTTATATCCTTATCCCGAGATACACTACTTTTAAGACTGACTACAAGTTTAAGTTCCTAATGAATTTTTATTTTGGCAAGCGTTAAAAGTGGTAGCTCGAAGTTACTAACGCCAAAGAAGGAGTTCATTATGGCTACAGGTACAGTAAAATGGTTCAACCCTAAAAAAGGTTTCGGATTCATCGAACCTTCTGAAGGTGGCAAAGATATATTCGTTCATATCAGCGCACTTGAAGAAGCGGGTTTAAGCGGATTGAATGAAGGCCAAAAAATAAGCTACGATTTAGCTGAAAGCAAAGGTAGAACTAACGCTACTAACCTAAAAGTTGAAAACTAGTAGTTCAACTTCTGGTCAAAACTTTCTGAAAGCGCGCATTATTTTGCGCGCTTTTTTATTGGAATTACCTAACATGCCTTCGAACCACTTTTGTTTGCTCTAGCTCATCCGCATATTTACCAAGTACATCGGCTCTTTTAGAATGTCTTTTATCCGTTGCCTCTGCCAAAGATCTTACCACCACGCCAAGCGTATCTTTACCTACAATATCAGCACAACTTCTTAAAAAATCATCTGCTCTCATTTTTCTAACCGCATGGCCAACATCATCATTAGCAAGGCTAGTGACCGCAGCAAAAGCCTTATCTATATCTGCCGTAGAAAGTCTTTCTAAAATAAATTTCCCGATAGGTGATGGCGAAATATCAAACCCAAAAGCTACGCTACTCTCACCCCTGTTTTTAAGCGCTTCAAGCACAACCATTCTTTTCTGTTTTTCCGCTCCCTTAATGACCGGACCTTTAGCTTTTTGTGGTTTTACATTCGGACTATTTATTTTAAGCTTTTCCTCTATTCCGTTTACAAAATCGTAAAGGGAGGTTTGTGCTGCACCTTCCATACCAACAGCACCAGATTTTATTGCAAGAGCTTCCACTATGGCAGCAGAAACAACTTTTGTTTTCAGGTAAAGTTTTGCGCGATCCATATTCTTGCTTATGGCCACTTTAAATTCATCAACCTCCGCTTTCGGCGGATACTCTTCGGTATAGTGTACAATATTATCTACAGAAACAAGCTCATTGAATTTTTGCATACCTTGTAAAGCTACCCTGTACTGGGTGGGAGTGAATTCGGTACCCCTTAATGACGGATTTAATTCCGGAATAATTTTCCATGAATTCTGTATATAACACTTGAAGCTTTCCACTGGATCAGGGTTTAAATAGCCCGCCATATTAGATATATCTTTGTTCGCTATGAATACCGCCGCACGGAAAGTTTCTTTTACCTCCATATCGGTTAATTCCAGATTATATTTTTTGTTGGACTCCGCCAGTCTGCCTTCTAACTTGGCAAACACATCGTTAGGCCTGAATGGTACCGTAGCTTCAATAAGCGTTACTACTTGCGCTATATGCTTCATTGAAAGGCCTTTTTTCATCAGCATTTCTGCCGCAAATAGCGCGCTCAGAAACTCATTTTGATTCTTACCTGGATCAAGCTCTTGGCCAGGCTCAACACCAAATATATCCATAACCATTTTAGTATGTTCCGGCAGCTCACCCTTGTACTCTTTAAGTTTCCATTTTTTGCCTGAGTCATCTGTTTTCTCGATATAAGGAGAAAGTATTTTTTCTATCTCTGGGGTTATACCTCCATCTACATGGGCATAAACAGTATCGTGAAAAGCGCTCGCCAAGCGCATAATTGATTTTAACTTCAGCGAAGATAGTTGCTTGTTAAATTCATAGAATTTAGAAAACTCATCCTCGGTCACGAATGTCATGTTTTGAAGATGTAGCAGATCGTGAAAGCTTCTGGTGATTTGCTCGTAAGCGGCGGCAATTATTCTGAATTCCTTCCCGGAAAAACCTTCAACACCAAGAGCTTCAAGAGCTGAATTCGTATGCGAATGTACAGACTCAAGTATATCTTTTCTATCTAGTGTCATTACGCCCCTAATTCGACCCAAGTTGCTCATGGTATCAGAAAACGCACTTTTTTCAATAAGTAATTGAAAGTTGGATAATTTTTGCTATATCCATATTATGAAAACTGAACTTGCACCAGAACTTATTGTTTCCAAATGGCTTAATACCGACACTCCGCTTACGCTTCAGAAGCTAAGTGGAAAGGTTGTTGTTATATACGCCTTCCAGATGCTCTGCCCTGGTTGTGTGGCTAAAGCCATACCGCAGGCCGCAAGCGTTCACGCACTTTTTTCTAATCACCCGTTACAGGTAATAGGCCTACACACAGTGTTTGAACATCACAATGCAATGGGCCAAGAGGCGCTGGAAGCATTCATACACGAATACAGAATTGAATTTCCGGTTGCGATAGATGCCCCATCTGAAACCAAAGTTGCAGCCCCTAAAACCATGCAGCTTTACGGCATGCAAGGAACGCCTACTGTAATTATGATAGATAAGAACGGAATACTAAGAAAGAATGCTTTCGGCCATCAGGATGATATGATTATTGGCGCCGAAATTATGGCTCTTTTAAAAGAATAAGGCTTTATGGCAAATTTATTATTAAGCTTAATTGAAGCCGGAATTACTTTTGGCGGCAAACCATTGTTCGAAGATCTTTCGTTCAACATTCATGAATTCGACAGAATATGTTTGGTGGGCAAGAACGGCAGTGGCAAAACCACGCTGATGAGCATGATAACAGGCGATCGCGAGCTTGATAAAGGCAAAAGGCTGTTAACACCCAATATTAGAATTGGTTATTTGCAGCAAGATGTAACCGCTCCGCCAGAACAGACCGTGTTCGATTTTATCTTCACCATTCTTGAAAAAGAAAAGCAGACCGAGGAAAATAAATATCTGGTAGATAGCATATGCCAGCCGCTTGAGCTTAATGCCGAAGATAAAATGGGCAAGCTTTCCGGCGGTCAATTACGCCGCGCCGCCCTTGCCCGCGCGCTTGTGGAAAGCCCCGATATTCTTCTGCTAGACGAACCAACCAACCATATAGATATTGATGGCATTGAATGGCTGGAACAATATTTAAATAATTATCGCGGCGCATTTTTGTGCGTAAGCCACGATAAAACATTCCTGAGAAATATCTCGAACAAAACATTCTGGCTAGACAGAGGCAATATAAGGGTTTGTCCGCGCGGGTTTGAATATTTTGATGAGTGGAGCGAAATGCTGCTAGACCAGGAACGCAGGGAACTGGAACGCCGCAAGAAAATAGTTTCAGAAGAACTGGCATGGGCCACCAAAGGTATAAAGGCACGAAGAAAAAGAAATGTTCGCCGGGTTGAACAGGTAAAAATAGCGCGCGAAAAACTACGCCAGGATACAAGTAGCTTCAGACGCGCGGTGAAGAAGATAGAGTTCGATTCCGCAGAGGTGGAGCTGACAAGCAACGTTGTGGCCGAGTTCTATAACACCAGCAAGGCTTTTGAAGAAGATGGGAACAAGAAAGTTATTCTGGACCAGTTAAATTTAAAAATAACCAAAGGCGAACGGGTTGGTATTTTAGGCAAGAACGGCAGCGGCAAAACAACCTTCCTGAAATTACTGCTGGGCAAATTAAAGCCTGATAGCGGCACCATTAAACTGGCGAAAACCGTTGAGGTTTCGTACTTTGACCAGCAGCGCGAAGGCTTAGTTCACGATAACACATTGTGGAAAACACTATGTCCGGAGGGCGGCGATTATGTAAATGTTAACGGAAAATTGCTGCATGTATGCGGCTATCTGAAGAAATTCATGTTCGACCCAAAAGATGCAAGGCATTTGGTTGGTACACTTTCCGGTGGTCAGAAGAACAGGCTGATGCTGGCTAAATCTTTGGCAAGCCCGGGCAACTTTTTAATTCTGGATGAACCAACGAACGACCTTGACATGGACACCTTAGAAATGCTGGAGGATATACTTTCGAAATATAACGGCACATTATTTGTGGTAAGCCACGACAGAGATTTTCTTGACCAGATAGTTACTCGCATAATAGCGTTTGAAGGCGATGGTAAGATAGAGCACCATATTGGCGGATATACTGATTATCTGTTAACAAAAACCGGCGGGATACAAAAGAAGGTGAAGAAAAGTACAAGTACAAGTGAAAGTAAAAATATTGAGAAGGTAGAGAGTAAAACTAAGAAGCTTTCGTACAAATACCAGTATGAACTAGATAACCTGCCTACAAAAATAGCCTCGCTGGAAGCAGAGATAGCTGAACTGAATGGCTT
This sequence comes from uncultured Rickettsiales bacterium, assembly GCA_964564045.1. Lineage (GTDB taxonomy): Bacteria > Pseudomonadota > Alphaproteobacteria > Rickettsiales > UBA8987 > JAMHZE01. Next base: position 9,856 of record CAZLZP010000029.1, on the reverse strand, counting down.
ACTTGCCGACCCTGATTTCTACGATAAAGATGCCGATAAGTTCTTTGCTACCACAAAAAAACTTGGTGAGGTTCAGAAAGAATTGGAAAGGCGTGAAAGCCGCTGGCTGGAACTGGAAGAGATGAAGAATGCTGGCTAGTGTGTTTTCAAAACCCAAGAAAATAGAAGAAAGCGGAAAATTTTCCGAAGCTGGCCTGGCATTTGAATATACGGTTAAGTATTCTAAACGCACATCTATAGAAATAAGGGTGCGAAAAAACGGCCAGATACTGGTTGCCGCACCGCTTAGCACCAGAAAAGCGGGCGTGAATAAGTTCCTAAAAGAACGTTCCGCATGGATAATGGAAAAGCTGCAAATGCAGGCTGATAATTTGCATATTCATGCACCAAAGAAATTTGAGAGTGGTGAAGAAATTTATTTCCTAGGCAAGAAATATGAGCTGATAATTAAAAAAGATATTATTGCAGATGTAGAGCTTGGCGAAAAAGAGCTTATAGTTTCACGCCCTACAAATAACTCGGCAAAAGTGAAGGCGCAGTTAAAAAGCTGGTACAAACTTCAGGCGCAGGAAGTTTTTAACGAAAGGCTTAGCGAGTGTTTAAAGTTAGCCGCGGGCATTGGCGTACATAAGGCCAGCGGCATTTCGTTCAGAAGAATGAACCGCAGATGGGGCACCTGCACGCACGATAACAAAATTATTTTGAACAGTAATTTAATTTTTCTGGATCTGGAGTATATCGATTACGTAATTCTGCATGAGCTTTGCCACTTCAAGCAAAAGAACCATAGCCCGAAATATTACGCCCTACTCTCTTCTGTTTGCCCGAACTACAAAGATATACGCAAAAGGCTTAATCAGCACGAAATAGAGGGGTTTTAAAATGGCGGAAGGGATGGGATTCACTTCGTGCAAGCTTCGGTTTGTTAACCTCGCTTTCGAACTTCGTTCTCATCCATACTCTTCCAGCAAATATAAAATAGCCGCTTTGTTAAGCTATGGCTATTTTATATTCGCTGGCGGAAGGGATGGGATTCGAACCCACGATACCTTTGACAGTATACACACTTTCCAGGCGTGCGCCTTCAACCGCTCGGCCACCCTTCCGTTATAGGGGCGCAAATTAGCATAAGAATCCGAAACATCAAGTTAACACTGTATTACTCTATGCTATGAATCCCTTCCGCCATAAAATTTCTCTAGCCAAAGCTACATAAAACTGCCTATATTAACTCAGTGAAGATGCTTTTATTATAACTTCGACACTTTATACTTTAACCAATAGGAGACTAAAATGGCTACAAAGAAAAAAGCTAAAACTACTGCTGCTATCCGTCCTGTAAAAACCAGATTAACTAAATCGGCTCTACTTGGCACTATCGCTGAAAGAACTGAGCTTTCTCGCAAACAAGTTGAAAGCGTTGTTAGCGAACTTGAAGGAATTATGCTTGGCTCGGTACACCCAAGCGGCGCTGGCGAATTCATGTTCCCTGGCTTGTTCAAAGTTGTTCTTCGTAAAGTTCCTGCTCGTAAAGCTGGTACACTTATTCGCAACCCGGCAACTGGCGAAATGATGAAAGCTGCTGCTAAACCTGCATCTGTTCGCGTTAAAATTCGCGCACTTGCAAAACTTAAAGCTGCTGCGACTAAATAATTAACTAAATATAACACTAACCTTGGGCTTATGCGCAGGGTTAGTGTTCATAAGAACCCCCATGAAAGAACTAAAAAGAATTGAACCAGGCGCAAGGCTTAGCGAAGCGGTTATATACAATGGTATAATTTATACTGCAGGCGTGGTGGCAGATAAAACCATGGGAAAATCTGTGCTGGAACAAACAAAAGAAGTTCTGCAACAGATAGATGAACTTCTCGCAAAAGCCGGAACAGATAAAACCCGTATTATAAAAGCGAACATATGGCTGGCTGATATAAGCACCCGCGCGCAAATGAACGAAGCATGGGATGCATGGGTAGTGCCAAACCAAACCCCTGCCCGCGCCACGGTTGAAAGCAAACTTGCCGACCCAGGCTATGCGGTTGAGATAATGATTGAAGCTGCTATATAACCCACTGATAACAAAGTATAATAATATTTATTGCACGTTAACGATTCCTTAACCATTTTGTGGTAGAATGAATATCTATGGAATTAACAGTTCAAGCACTAGAAATAAAAATTAACGATACAGTGCATAGCACTCTAGCAGATTTACGTGATGGGCATGTAGTAGCTGGCAAAACAGTACCGAGAATTTTTGATGAGCGTATTGTAATAGATAACAAAGAAAAAATTACAAATTTTCCAGTGACAGTAAATATAACAGGCCATGATTATAGAAAACAACCTGATAAGAAGGATGATATAGTTATAATAGCTCAGATAGATGAAGGTATGGGAACAGATAATCAGTATATCTATCTTGAAAAACTTGCAAAAGCAGCTGGCTTAAAAGAAGTTGAACCTAAAAATACAGCAGGAGCTAGGGTTTACACAGGCATAGGAGTAGCAGAAGGCGGATATTATCTGGAAACAGGAAACACAGAACATACAGGAGTAGCTGAAGTACCAGGCCGGGTAAAAATGCAGGCTTTGTTCTTTAATGCTAACGATATTAAAAAATTAATGGATGTTTCTGTTGTTGTGAAATTAGGACTGTTAGGTATCGTTCAAAAACGAGGTCGACTTGGCCTTGGCGAGGGTGAATAATTTTTCTGTTAAAAAATAATGATCGAGGCTGCGGTTTAGTAAAAATCCTTATTGAATTTTTATGCCTACAAGGTGCATGATGTTATGTTTATTAACACATCATAAGGAAGGCACGTTATGGACTTTAAACCAAAATCTAATTTCAACAAACCGCCGAAGAACCTGCCAAAGCAGGATAATATGCCTAGCAGACCAAATAAAAATGATATCGAGCACGAAAATACAGCTCATAACCCAAGCAGAAAAGACCCTAGCAATTCAGTGAGAAACACTAATAACAAGCCTAAAAAGAAGAAGTAGCGCAATAATTTCAGTTAGTTAGGTGAATACTAAAAATACCACTTCAAAACACTATATTAAACTATATTCACTATATACCTTGCTATGCCCGCAGTTTTAGTGTATAAAGACTGCGAGTTAAGTAATTACTCTTTGTACATGCACCCCTTACGGGCCGTATCTTTAAGATACAAATGATCTTCTAAAAACTGATCCTTATAGCGTTTATTCAAGAGTTCCCGACTACTACCGGACGCAAAACTCTGTTACTTCGTTTAAAAAATAACGCAGCTAATATTTAACAAATCGAAATAAATTTACTGGCCCCGGCGCTATGTGCTGATGCCTGATGTTTGTTTCATATAAAGGAAACTAAAATGACTACTTTCAAAGAACTAAACCTACCCGAAACAATATCAAACTCGCTAAATAAAATGGGTTTTACTACTCCTACGCCAATTCAGGCAAAGGCAATACCTTTAGCACTTACCGGAAGAGATGTTCTGGGCTCGGCACAAACCGGCACAGGCAAAACCGCAGCGTATGCAATTCCACTTGTTGCTTACCTGCTTGCTAACCCAATGGCTACAGCTTTGGTTATGACACCTACAAGGGAACTTGCAACTCAGGTTGATACCATAATGAAACAATTAGTTGGTAACTCTACTGATATTAAAAGCGCCGTACTTATAGGTGGCGATTCAATGCAAAGGCAGATACGCGAGCTAAGAAGCCGCCCTCGCCTTATAGTTGGCACCCCAGGCAGAATAAACGATCACCTTACTCGTGGTAATTTAATGCTGAACAAAGCGCACTTCCTTGTGCTTGATGAAACTGATAAAATGCTTGATATGGGCTTCGAGATCCAAATTGACAAGATAGTAAAATATCTTCCAAGAGTTCGCCAAACATTAATGTTTTCAGCCACTATGCCTGATAACATTACTAAACTGGCGCAGAAGTATCTGAACAACCCTGAGCGTATAACTATTGGTTCAGTAAGTAACCCGATAGCGAAAATAACCCAGGAAAATATTTTCACTACAACTGAAAATAAATATAATGAACTGGTAAAACAGCTTGATGCACGCAGCGGAACTATAATAGTATTCGTGAAAACGAAACGTGGCGCAGATAAACTTTGCAACAAGCTTCGTAAAGAACACCACAGCGCAGATGCTATCCACGGCGATCTTCGCCAAAGCCAGCGCGATAGGGTTATTGCTTCATTCCGTAATAAAACTCACCGCATACTAATAGCAACAGATGTTGCGGCACGTGGTTTGGATATTCCGCACATTGAGCACGTTATTAACTACGATCTTCCAATGGTACCGGAAGATTATATTCACCGTATTGGCAGAACCGGGCGCGCAGGCGCTGAAGGTTCGGCTGTTTGCCTGATAACTCCAGATGATAATAAAAGATGGAGAGCTATCGATAAAATGCTTAACCCTGGTAAAAAACAGGAAGCTATGCCAAGGCATGCTGGTGGAAAAAGCAATAACGGCGGCAGAAATAAAAATCGTGGCGGCTCTAATAATAATCCGCGCGATAATTATGGTCGTAATAACGAGCAAAGAACGCAAAACAGCAACTTCCCTCGCCCTAAGCACGAACGTAATGCGCAACGCCCTCAAAACAACCAGCCTCGCCCAAATGGCGATGACTTTGGAAATCTTGTGAAAGAAATCCAGGTTGATGGCAATAAAGTTGATAACGTAACTGAAGTTAACTTTAACGAACACGCTGATCGCCCTACTAACGATCGCCGTAATAAGAAGCGCTTCCACAAAGGCGGATATAAAGGTAAATCTTTCCGCTTTAATGACAGCAGCAGACAAGGCAATAATTCTGGCGTACAGAGTTTCGGTTAATTAATTAAGGCAGGCCTGGGGTTAAAACAAACCTTTCAGGCCTTCTTTAATTTTATTCAGACCATCACCTACACCCGATTGAATCATGGCAACAGATGATGTTTGCATTATCTTGTTCATTACCTGAGTTGCCACTTGTACCGTAGAAGCCGGGTTTTGCTTGCTGCCGATATTATTGATAACTATCTCTGGCAGCTTTATAGGAGCTTGCTCACCACCAATTGCCGGAAGCAATTGCGCGTTAATAATTTTCAATTCCTGAATAATAACATCTGGCCCCTGCCCACCCTTGCTGCCTGCACCATTACTTGGTGAAGAATTTGAAGAGGCTGAACCGCCAGACCTTATATTGCTTTTGATAGCATCAAAATTTGTGCCTTTGCTGCCAAGTTCGTATGCAACAACCATACCATCAATAGTAATATTCTTAATGGTAACAACTTTCTGGGTAACTTCACCCAGCGTTACTGAGATATTATTTGTTTTTAGAATATTTGCCTCGTTGAAGCCGGAAGGATTTTCAACTGTAAGACCGTTCATGCTAGCTGACTGGCTTTTTAGAGAAAGGCTGATGCCGCTTACATGCACCGGAACACCAAGCGCCTGTGTGCCAGCCATTTCAACAGCGCTTTTTGCCGCGCGGCTGAAATTCATAAAAAACGCCACACCCGCCACTACAACAAGTATAACCAGTATCATCAATATTTTTTTCATTTTATGCTCCTTGTTTTTAAAACCAATAAAAGATAACTATTGAAAATGCAATGCTGTTAAGGCTTATTGTAAGCATGAACACAACTTTTTTAATTTCTTTACTGCCTGCATTTGCCATAGCACTTTCGCTGTTCTACATTTTCAAAAGGCCGCAGCAGACAAAAAACCTTTCGCGAGCAATGGCCATTGCCTTGCTTGCCCTGTGCATTCTGGGCTATTTCGGCAATGATATTGCGACCAAAGAAAATAAACTATTCTGGAGCAGCTTTGCAATTCTAACCATTTATTGTATAACCGTGGTGCCGTTTTTAATGCACTTAACCTCGGCCATTCGGCAACGTAAAAAAATGGCACTGAAGGAAAACGAAGAGAAAAATCCATGAAAATTGATCCTATAAAATTCATAAATTACTGGCCGCCCTATTTAGGTGCAGGAATTCGCGTAACTAATATATCGAAAGATTTTAAGGCCATTGATGTTCGGCTGAAATTCCGCTGGTGGAACAAGAATGCCGTTGGCGTGCATTTTGGCGGGTCACTTTATTCCATGACAGACCCCTTCTACATGATGATGCTGATAAAAAACCTTGGCCCTGATTATGTGGTTTGGGATAAGCATTCAAGCATACGCTTTGTAAAGCCGGGGTTAAGCACAGTAACCGCCCACTTCAGGCTAACTGATGAACAGATAGCTGAATTTAAACACGGCGCAGATAACAACAAAAAGTTTGAAAAAGAATTGACCGTTAATGTGGTTGATGAACAGGGCATAGTGGCCGAAGTTAAAAAACTTCTTTACGTACGGCACAGAAATACAATAAAGAGCCTGGATAAAAAATGACAGCTTTGGCTATTTAAAGCGAGCAAAAAGCTTGCTAACATTAGCCTTATAACTTCTGCACAGCCAGCAACCAAAGATGAATGGGAAATAATTTGTAAAATGGGCGGGGTTTAATATACTGCTGTAATTGCGAAGTACCAACAACCCAAGGAGTAATATGAGCAACGAAGATATTGTAAAAGATAGTAACGGCACAACACTTAACGATGGCGACAGCGTTGTAATTATTAAAGACCTTAAGGTGAAAGGCAGTAAAGATGGGCTGAAGCGCGGCACGATAATAAAGAACATAAGCCTAACACCAGGTAGTTCTGAGCCAATAGAAGGCAGCGGCCAATGGCGTGGGTTTTCTATAAAGGCCGAGTATGTGAAGAAGGCTTAACTAATTAACAGGAGAATAAAATGAAAAAACTAATACTAACTTTAGCTTTAATAAACCTTACTTTTGCAACTCAGGCTTTTGCGGGCGTAAGCAACGGCGTACTTAACGAAGAAGAAGAGCAGGCTTTTCAAACCTCGTGCACTGAACTTGAAGTGAATGACGAGCAATGCAAATGCATTTTTGAATATACTTTAAAGGAAATGACCCTTGAAAAACTTAAAATTGCCCTACTGGCGCAAATTGCCAATAAATATGAACTGGCAGAAGATTTTGCAAAATCGGACGAGCTCATGAAAAAGAGCTCTGAGCTTGCTGGCAGCGCTGAAGCTGGTCTGGCGATAGATAACCAATTCTACGATACAACCGATGCATCAGCTGAAGAATGCGTTAAATAAAAACCATGACCAACTACTGGCTAATAAAAAGTGAACCAAGCACATGGAGCTGGCAGCAGCAGGTGAAGGCCGGCGCAAAAGGTACCGCGTGGACAGGCGTGCGCAACCACCTTGCCAAAAAGAACCTGATGAGCATGAAGAAGGGCGACCTTTGCTTTTTCTACCATTCTAACGATGGCAAATGTGTTGTAGGCATTGCGCAGGTGGTGAAGGAACACTACCCCGACCCAACGCGAGAGGCGGGCGAGCCGTGGGTGGTGGTAGATGTTGCGGCCGTGAAGCCGCTAAAGAAGTCCGTAACTTTGGCCGATGTAAAAGCAAACAAGAAACTAGCGAAGATGAGCCTAATAACCTCTGCCCGCCTAAGCGTACAGCCGGTAACGAAAGCCGAATGGGATGAAGTTTGCAAGATGGGTGGGTTAAAATAAACAAGAATTATTCCACAATCGTCTTAAAGCCGCTATATGCAGTGCGAGCACAATCAAAAGGCATGTTCTTAGGGTCACACAGTTCATGCATTCTTTTATCTTTCATAACTTTTGCGTTAACCTTATCTCTATGGGCACGGTTTTTGTAAACAATGAATGCAAAAACAAGAGTCTCATTTTTTTTAGGCTTTGCAAGAGTTGGGAAGTTAATGCAATGGTCAAACTTTTTGGCATCTTCCAATAAGCACTCTTTGTAATCTAACGCTCCGTGCTCAATCCAAATTTTGCGGGCTGCTTTTGCAATTTTCTCATAAGCCTTAATTTTTTTAATCTTAACCGGAACTACAAATCCATCTACATATGTCATAGTTTTTCTCCTGTTTTATTTTTAAGTTGAAATTATACTATGGCTATATGAAAAAAGTCAAAGCAATCTGGTATTTGTATATATTGAACTGCGCCGATGGCAGCCTGTATACAGGCATTACAACTGATGTAGAGCGCAGGTTGAAGGAACATAATGGCGAAGGCAGCAGCAAGGGCGCAAAGTACACTAAAGGCCGGGGCCCGTTTGAAGTGGTGTATACCAAAAAATTCCGCAGCCGCAGCACAGCCAGTAAAAAAGAAGCCGCTATCAAAAAACTCTCTAGAGAAGAAAAGCTAAAGCTGATAGAACAGAATAATGAAAAATTCCGCAAATAAAGAAAAGCCAGCATTCTGGCCAGTTGTTGGCCGGGGCTTTATAGGTAAATGTCCGAACTGCGGCAAGGGAATGCTGTTCGCAAAATATCTTAAGCCGGTGGCTAGCTGCAGTAACTGCAACGAAGAGCTTGGCCATATTCGCGCAGATGATGGCCCAGCATGGCTAACCATATTGTTTGTAGGGCATGTGTTCGCCCTCATACTTTCGTTTGCACCCGAAACCAACTGGCAAACCTGGCAGATAGTTGCCGCTTGGTGCAGCGCCGCAGTTGCGCTTTCTCTTATTTTTCTTCCGCGCGCAAAAGGCATTTTTATAGGAATTATCTGGCGCATGGGCTGCATCGGCTCGAAAAAGTAACTTATACAAATTCTACTGCAGGGTTTGAAAACATCACCTCGTATAATGGTTACTGAGGAAATTAACCCCCCTCGCTAAGGAGAATAAAATGAGAACTAAATTTTTTATCGCCGCTGGCGTGACCGCCATTGCTTTGCTTATAAGCACACCAAAGGCAAATGCACAGGAATCGTTCAGCTTTGGCTATTCATCTGGCCCTAGCTATACACACTACTCGCAGCAAACTTACTACCCCGTATGGCATGATCACTGGAGGCCACACCGCTACCATCACCGCCGCCAATATTGTAATAATCCGTACAGAAACCCTCATTCAAGGTTCAACGGCCACAGCAGGCACGATAGAAGATATTGGTAATTTAGGAATTGGGCACTATATTATGTACATATGAAAAACAATACCGCGCAGAACAGATACGAACTTGAAATGAATGGGCATGTTGCATATGCCGATTACAACATAAAAAATAACGTGCTACATATAAAGTATGTGTTCGCCCCTTCTGAACTGCGTGGTACAGGCGCCGCCGGCAAGCTGATGC
>CAZLZP010000029.1:283-619 GCA_964564045.1 uncultured Rickettsiales bacterium | reverse complement strand
AACATGCCAGAACACAGAATTATAAAGTGATATCTATTTGCGGTTACGCCGCTGCATGGGTGCAGAAGCACAAAGAATTTCACGACCTGAGGGTTTAGAGATTTTTACGGGCAAAGCGCGCCACGAGTTGGCGCCATTTGGTTACCCAGATACGCACCACCTAGTGCGCCACCAACTGTAGCAACGGTATTACCTTTGCCTTTACCCATTTGGTTACCAAGTAAGCCACCGGCAACACCACCAAGAACCGTACCTACTACGTTGTTATCATCACACGCTGGCTGTTGCGCCTGTTGCTGAACCACGATCATGTTGAAATCGTATTTGTACAAAGTC
>CAZLZP010000029.1:0-273 GCA_964564045.1 uncultured Rickettsiales bacterium | reverse complement strand
GAACCGGCTGAGCTGCTTGCTGGTTCTTCCACGGCATATCGTTGTTAGTTGCCGCCGTTGTTTTCTGGTTCTTCCAGGGAAGCTCACTGTTCGTTGTGGTGGTTGTTTTTTGATCTTTCCACGGAAGTTCAGCGTTTTTTGTTGTAGTTGCCGCAACAGGTTTTTTCTGCATGCTGGCAGGTAGCGCCTTTGCTTCAATATTTTCTTTTGTAATGTAAGAAGCCCCGAATGCCGTTGCCGCTAATACCGCCGTAGCACCTAACGCATAAATAA
>CAZLZP010000028.1:5332-17169 GCA_964564045.1 uncultured Rickettsiales bacterium | reverse complement strand
AGGGTTGTGGCAAGGTTGTGCAGTTTATTTATATGCTCGTTAAGTATACTCTTCGCGTGGTCAGTTGCTTCCTGAACCAGCTTTTTCACTTCTTCATCAATTTTACGCATTGTATCTTCCGAAACGCTTTCACGTTTACCAAGCGAATAGCCAAGGAACGGGTTTTCATCACCTTCCGAATAGTTGATGGCGCCAAGCTCTTCGCTCATGCCCCATTTTTTCACCATGCTTCTGGCCATGTTCGTAATATACTGAATATCGCTACTTGCGCCGCTGGTTACTTTATCATGTCCGAAAATTATCTCTTCAGCCACGCGGCCACCCATCGCCATTGCCATGTCAGATTTCATTTTCTGGCGTGTTAGCGAGTATCTATCCTTTTCAGGCAAGCGCATAACCATTCCAAGCGCACGTCCACGCGGAATAATGGTGGCCTTGTGAATAGGGTCGCAGCCAGGGGCATAGAAGCCCACAATAGCATGGCCAGCTTCGTGGTAGGCGGTTAATTTGCGTTCTTCCTCATCCATTTTCATAGATTTACGTTCAACGCCCATCATCACTTTATCTTTAGCAAATTCCATTTCGCGCATTGTAACGGCTTTCTTATCTTTTCTGGCTGCCTGTAAAGCCGCTTCATTGCACAAGTTGGCAAGATCAGCGCCGCTGAAACCTGGTGTACCGCGTGCGATAACTTTTGTATCAACATCTGGCGCGCACGGAATTTTGCGTAAATGGATGTTCAATATTTTTTCACGGCCGTTAAGGTCAGGCAACGGAACTACAACTTGCCTGTCAAACCTACCGGGGCGAAGCAGGGCAGGGTCTAGCACATCTGGTCTGTTGGTTGCGGCTATAACTATAATTCCTTCATGAGGCTGGAAGCCATCCATTTCCACAAGTAGCTGGTTCAGCGTTTGTTCGCGTTCATCATTACCGCCGCCTGTACCTGCGCCACGGTGTCTGCCCACTGCGTCTATCTCGTCAATGAACACAATGCATGGAGCGTGTTTGCGGGCATCAGTGAACATATCGCGTACGCGGCTTGCGCCAACGCCTACGAACATTTCCACGAAATCAGAACCGGAAATGGTGAAGAAAGGAACGCCAGCTTCGCCTGCAATTGCGCGGGCAAGTAATGTTTTGCCTGTGCCTGGGCTACCAGAAAGCAATACGCCTTTAGGTATTTTACCGCCAAGTGCCTGGAATTTTTTTGGAGCTTTTAGGAAATCTACAATTTCTTCAACTTCTTCTTTTGCTTCATCAACACCGGCAACATCATCAAATTTTATAACGCCATCTTTTTCAGTTAGCATTCTTGCTTTGCTTTTACCAAAACCAAAAGCACCACCGCCGCCTTTACCGCCGCCCATTTGTTTCATCATGTAGAACCATAGGCCAACAAGAAGTAGAATAGGGAAAGCGCTTGCCAGAATATTCAGGAAGAAGCTTCCGGAAGTATCTTGGGGCTGTGCATCAATTTTTACTCCAGCGGCGCTTAACCTATCAATAAGGTTGGGGTAGTTAGGGCTGAAAGTGCTGAATTTTGTGCCATCAACAAAGCTGCCGTGAATAAGGTTGTCCTGTACTTTTACTTCAGCAACCTGGCCCTTATCAACACTATTCAGGAACTCTGAAAATACTATGGAAGGCTTTGCCTTTTCGTTACCCATATATTCGTATATGGAACCAATGGCCATAATAACTATTAGCCAAACAAAAATATTTTTACCGAAATTTTTCATCATAGTATTTTATCAGATAAATGTTTTAATACAAACTATATGGTACGCTAAAAGCTTATTTTCAAGCCTTTTACTTAAAAATTATCAGGTTTTTATCTTTTTTAGAGATATTAAGTCCGTGCAGTGAAGCGACCTTGAAATCCTTTGTAAGCAGGCTTTTATCCAGCGTTTTTATACTGCTGATACGCACATCTTTTTTGGTTTTTGAATATTGTTTAATAATATCACGCATTACCCTTAACCTTATTTCGGTATGCAGTTTTTTGTATTTGTTTATATCTAGGGTTACAGCTTTTTTGTTGGTTTTTACCAGTTGTTTAACGGCCTTTACTTTCTCCTCTTCAATAAAATCACGAGCTCTGTCAATATTCTCTATTACCGTAGATATTCGTTTTCTTATCAAATTATAATCAGAAAATCCGGAAAGTGTTTTGCGAATATTATTTCTGGTTAGTTCAATATTCTCGTTGCTTGGGTCTTCCCACCATTTTATTTTATTCTTCTTCAGAACATCTTTCAGTTCTTCTTTCGTGTAAGCGAGCAGGGGGCGTATAACTTCCGCTTCATATCCATTCACTTTCAATTTTGAACTTGCTTTTATTCCCGTTAGTCCATCCAAGCCAGCGCCGCGTTCAAGCCTCATCAGAAAGGTTTCTACCTGATCATCAAGATGATGTGCCATCAGCAGTTTTTTTATCTTATTCTTTTTTAGATAACTAAATATCAGATCATAACGAACTTCCCGCAGAAATTCTTCAACACCTGTTTTTGGAATTGCTTTTTTGTTAGTAAGAACAACGGCCTCTATGGCCAGTTCCTTTTCCAGATACTTGCTTACAGCAGCAGCTTCCTTGGCCGAGTTTTTACGGAACTTATGGTCAACAACTATAGCGGTAACATTTAAGCCAGCATTGCGACAAAGATAGCATAAGGCCATAGAATCACTGCCGCCGGAAACGGCAATAGCTAGAGGCTCTTTTTTATTAATGCCTAAGGCAGCTAGTTTGTTTGTAAACTCGTTTAGCATAATTCATATTCCACAAAAAATAATCCCCGCAGAAGCGGGGATTAAATTTCTTATCATGTGTTGGTAGAAACTAGTTGTTTACTACTGTTACGCCACGACGATTTTTGCCCCAAGCTTCTTCAGCAGAACCAAGGAATTCTGGGAATTCTTTACCATAAGATATGGTGCTGATTCTTGCAGCAGAAACGCCCTGAGAAACCAGGAAGTCTTTTACTGAGTTAGCGCGTTTTTCACCAAGAGCTAAGTTGTACTCTCTAGTGCCACGTTCATCGCAGTGACCTTCAACGGTGATATTTGCGTTGTTAGCAGAAAGCCATGCAGCTTGCTTAGAAAGAGTAGCTTGGCCTTCGCCAGTTATAGCAGAAGAGTCGAAATCGAAGAATACGCGATCGCCAGCAGTTTGAACAAGCTGTTCTTGCATGCCGCTGTTAACGCCAGGCATACCTTCTTGGCTGATATCTTCCATAGGAACAGAGGCGTTCTGGTCGATAAGGCCGTTATCAACAACAGGCTGGTCTTTATTTTGTTTGCTGCAAGCTGATGTAGAAAGTGCCGCAGAAAGAACAAGAAGTACTAATAAATTTCTCATTTTAATTACCGTTTAGTTAAATTGTTAAAAAATCTTTGAGCCTTGAATAATTTATATAAATACTTAGTCAATAAATTTTGTCTATAGTAAACATAAATTATAGAAAAAAACCATTACTGGTTGTTTTCAGTCTCAGTTCTTTCTGATGCAACCCTGGCAAGGTCTTTTTTGCCTTTTGCAGCAGAATCTCTGTCAACAAGTTCAATAACGGCCTTATCGCCGCCATCACCAAAGCGATGACCGAACTTCATAACTCTTGAATAGCCACCATTACGGCTTTTATATCTAGGTCCAATAACATCGAACAGTTTTTTAACAACTTCTTCATTCTGAAGTTTAGACATAGCGCGTCTGCGAGAAGCAAGGTCGCCCTTTTTGCCAAGGGTTATTATCTTATCTACGAAAGGCTTAAGCTCTTTTGCTTTAGGCAAAGTAGTTGTAATCTGTTCGTGCTCGATAAGGCTCGCCGCAAGGTTTTGAAGCAACGCCATTCTATGGCTAGAGCCTCTTTGTAGCAATCTTTGTTTAAATCTATGTCTCATATCGCTTCCTTAAGTAGTAATAATTCTATTAATTAAATGGATCTTCGTATTTTTTAGCTAGTTCTTCAATATTTTCAGGCGGCCAACCAGGTATTTCCATACCGAATCTCAGGCCCATGTCAGAAAGAACTTCTTTTATCTCGTTAAGAGACTTTCTGCCAAAGTTAGGAGTTCTTAGCATTTCAGCTTCAGTTTTACGAACAAGGTCGCCAATGTAAACGATATTATCGTTTTTCAGGCAGTTTGCAGAACGAACAGAAAGCTCAAGTTCATCAACTTTACGAAGTAGGTTCTTATTGAATGGAAGTTCGTCTTTAACTTCTTTGATCTCTTCAACTTCTTCAAAGTTAATGAATACGTTAAGCTGATCTTGAAGGATTTTAGCGCTGAAAGCTACGGCATCTTCAGGTTTAACTGTGCCATTAGTTTCAACAGTAAGGATAAGTTTATCATAATCTGTAACTTGTCCAACGCGGGCTTGTTCAACGCGGTAAGAAACTTTCTCAACCGGGCTGAATAGAGAATCAACCGGAATAAGGCCAATAGGGGCATCAGCAGGCTTATTCTGCGCTGCTGGAATATAACCTTTACCAGTTTCAACAATAAGTTCCATATTGATAGAAGCGCCTGCATCAAGGGTGCAGATAACCTGTTCTTTGTTTACTATTTCAACGTTGGAGGTTTCAGTTATATCGCCGGCTGTAACAGTTTTAGGGCCAGTTGCTTTAAGTTTTAGTATCTTTTTCTCAGAGCTGTGAGCAACAATGTTAACAGATTTAATGTTAAGAACTATATCGGTAACATCTTCACGTACGCCAGATATAGATGAGAATTCGTGTAGAACGCCATCAACTTTAATGCCTGTAACGGCAGCGCCTTGAAGGCTTGAAAGTAGTACGCGGCGAAGGGCGTTACCAAGAGTAAGGCCAAAACCTCTTTCAAGAGGTTCAATAACAACCTCAGCTTTTCTGTTAGTGTGTTCTTTGAAGTTAACTTTAGAAGGTTTGATTAACTCTCTCCAGTTCTTAGCTAATATAGTAGTCATTATATATTCTCCGTTTATTAAAAAAATTTATTTTTATTTATTTTTCTCAGCGCTCGTACTTATATTAAGCACTTAGCGCTACTTTAATTATACTCTTCTTGCTTTTCTTGGACGGCAACCGTTATGAGGTACGCCAGTAAGATCACGGATCATGTTAACGTTAAAACCTGCGGTTTGAAGTGCGCGCAGTGCAGATTCACGGCCAGAGCCAACGCCGGTAACAAGAACATCAACAGAAATAAGGCCAACATCGGCAGCGCCTTTGATAGCTTTTTCTGCAGCAACCTGTGCAGCATAAGGCGTAGATTTTCTAGAGCCTTTGAAACCGCAGTTACCCGCAGAAGACCATGAAATTGTATTGCCGTTGGCATCAGTTATAGTAATTATAGTGTTATTGAACGTAGCGTTTATGTGAACGATACCTTTAGTAACAGATTTTTTAACCTTCTTCTTAGCCGGTTTTTTCTCTATCTGCCCTTCGGTAGCTGCCGCGTCTTGTTTCTTTACTTGTTCTTTTGCCATTTGTACTTAACCTATTACTTTAACTATTTTTATTAACTAACTATTTAGTAACTTTCTTTTTACCAGCGATCGCAACTGCTTTACCTTTACGTGTGCGAGCATTAGTGTGAGTTCTTTGGCCACGAACAGGTAATCTTTTACGGTGGCGTATACCTTGATAAGAACCAAGATCCATTTTCATTTTTATATTAGCTTGAACTTCCCTGCGAAGATCACCTTCAACAACGTAATTTTCATCGATATATTCACGAAGTTTAATTACTTCAAGTTCGGTAAGGTCTTTCACCCTTTTGTCTGGGGAAATGCCTGTTGCCTTGCACACGATCTTCGAATTAGAAGGACCAATGCCGAATAAATACCTTAAAGATACTTCCAGTCTTTTCTGAACTGGTAAATTTACACCTGCGATACGAGCCACTTTTACAATACTCCTATAGTTTTTTGAGAAAGCGCAATATATATGCAAAACTTATGCTGTCAATAGTTATTTTACTATGTTAATCGAGGTTGCTAATAGAGGAAAAATATAATGTTCAGAGATTTAGTGATTGATACCAATAAGCGCTTTTGTGCGGCCATTAAAGATATCACCATTCTTGGTGCTACAAACTGGCCGGAAGCCGCCAAGCATAAGTTTCTTGCTGATGTTGCGAAGGGAGATCTGGTGCTACCTAAATTTGAATATCAGAAGCGTGATTTCTCTGATAAAAAGGCTGTATTACAGGGTATTATAGATGAAGTTGGCTCTATGGGCCACCCGGCTACAAACCTTATAAAGCGCAATGCTGAAAGCTACCATGATGCGCTTACAATGCTGGAAAATCTTGGAACTCCAACCGTTACCGAAATATCAACAAAGCTTTACGGCAGTCCGTATGATGTTATTCCTGGCTATAAATACACCTCATTACAGGCGGCGAAATACTTCCTGGAAGTGTGCGGCACCTTTAAATCGGAAGAGGTAGAGGCGTTTGAAGAAAAGCGTGAGATGGACGCAAATCAGCTCCGTACGTACCTTCTTGTGCGCATGAAGCATGTATTCGGCACTAAAGAGATAAAGGTTGATCTTGTGCCAGATCTGGCCTCTAAGGCTTCGGTTAGCTCTTCCCGCGTAAAATTGCGAGCATCTGCCATGTTCAAAGACCACGAAGCCCGCCAGCTGCTTCATCACGAGGTATTCACCCATGCCTTAACCTCTATAAATGGTGCGGCGCAGCCTTATATGCCGTGCATGCAGTTCAATGCTCCACGTATTACAGCAACGCAGGAGGGCCTTGCCCAGTTCTCGGAACTTATAACCGGCTCTATCCACTTACTGCGCTTAAAACGCATAGCATTGCGTATATTAGCGCTAGATATGGGGCCGATTTTGTCGAGCTGTTCAAATTCTTCAAGCGGCAGGGAGATTCTGACGAGGAAAGTTATCTTTCAACAATGCGCATATTCCGTGGTGGCAAACCCGAAGGCGGCGTTATATTCATGAAAGATGGTGTGTATATCAAAGGAATGCTGGAAGTTTACAGCTTTTTCATCAAATCGATGAAAGAGAACAATCTTGATAAGCTGAAAATATTCTTCGCTGGCAAAATGACAACCAGTGATGTGGAAGACATGAACGAAATGGCCGATACTGAAATACTCGAGCAGCCAAAATATATTCCTGTGTGGTTTGAGAACATCCACAACCTTGCGGCCATTCTGGCCTTCATGAAATTCGTAACCAACCTCGATTTCGCGAAGATGGAATAACTAGAGTATTTAATGAGCTATTTCTACCGGCGTCCTTAAATTGGCTCTTTCTTGCCAGGTAAATACGGATTGACTAGAGCTTGCAGGCTTATTTCTTTTTATCGCCTGTAAGTATTTCTTTTGTTCCTTTTCTTCTGTAATGTTTAGTAGGTCCATTAGGTGGGTGTAGCCTGCTTCCATATTTGGCTTGTGTTCTCCTTTCTCAAATAATCTGTATTTGTGTAAACGGCGCTCCCCCGATTTGCTGCAGAAAGTAGGTATGGTTTCTTTAACAACCAATAGTCTTGTATATAAAAAGGCATCATTAATTGATAACTTGCCTTCAAGTAACTCAGATTTTATCTGCGACTTATCCTTGTGTTCTGAAAGGTTTAAGAATGCTGCAGCACAGTGATTCTGTAATTCTTTAGAATCAGGAAAGAATACCTGAGATAATAAAAATGCATTTTCAATATGAAGACAATTGATACCTCCTAAAAAACCCCTCTTTTCTGAATAGGTATTTAGCGTATTTAATTTTATTTTTGTCTTCTTCTCAAGATAATTGCTGGTAAATCCTACAGAACTCAATAGGTCGTTATACAAATCCAAAGAAAGCTGGTCTTTTTTGCCAAAGTCTTTTTCTTTTTCAATTTTTTTACGATACTTACCCAATTTTTCTTCAAGTGAGCCAGAAACTTTATCTATTGCGGAGAGAGGCTCTGATTTTTCTATCGTTACAAAGCTGGTTTTGCCTTTGCATAATTGCCAAAGTAATACCTTGCCTTCAGCACTTAACTTGGCAAATTTGTGATTTGCTATTCTTTCTACTGTTTGCCAGTCAGGAACCAGGGTTTCTGGAGGGTTTTTACTGGCCATATTTATCCATTTAGTAACATTGTCTGATACTAACCCAAAAAAATCGGCGAATCTTTGAGGGTTAAGAAATCCCCATTTCTCATGCAGCTCTTTAATAAATCCTGTGAAAGTAGGTTTTTTTGTGTCTGCGATATAGTTTATTAGTACGGTAGAAAATTTATTTTTATTTTCTTTTTCATAGAACTCTGCTGGTAGTACAGATTGAAGGTTGCCGTATTTATCTTCTAATCTTTCTCTCCATTCCTTTCTTATATCTTCCGGTATGCAAGCTGCGTTGAGTACAGATTCAAATTTAAAACTTGTATTGGAGGTGGATTTTCTTTCTTTATAAGTTTCCCATGCAGATTCTATATATGCATTTGAAAGATCTCTTTTATTGCCTTCAGTAACTGTACTTAAATTTAGAATTTTTTCCAGGTTTTTTAAGCTTGGCAAGACGCCGTAACTGTACCAACTTACAATATTTGCATCGGCAAAACCCTCTTTTTTTAAAGCCATATGGTTGCGCTCATATTTATCAAATATAAGCTTTGTAAGAGTTTCTTGAAATTTATTTATATTTCCCAATCTTATAACCTTTTGTTCTAAGGGTATTATACCTTAAAAAGGTTAATATTTCGTTAACAACTACAAAAATAATATAATTAATGAATATCAATTGGTTATATTAAATTTTTTAAACCACGCTCACATTAATATCGCTGTAAGCTGTGCCGTTTAGGCCAGCTAAGGTTATATGGTAATCAGAGCCGCCATTCATCACATGCAGAATTATATCATCGGTAGCATTAGTGAAAAAGAAAGTGGGGGTATAGCCATTCGCATTGTTATGCAGCAATATAACATCTTGCCCAACCGTATAATCTGTTATGGTTGCGCCTGTGCTGCCTGCAGCATCGCCCATGAAATCGAAGCGGAAGGTATCATTTCCTGTGCCGCCTGTAGCTGTGCGGGCCAATGTATTGCTTAGAACATTAAAGTTCATAGCATCGTTGCCATTACCGCCGCTAGAATTAACAATGCCATTCTGGTATATCAGGAAATTATCATTTCCATCTTCGCCGAAAAGAAACTGTGTACCAACGCCAGCGCCGGCTACGAATGTATCTCCATCTGCGCCACCATATGCGTAATCTGAAACAGCATTAGTGGTTCCGCTGCCTGTAATAGTGAATAGGTCACTGCCGCCACCTCCGTACAGATAGTCAGCTCCTGTGCCGTCAGTTAATTGGTCGTTACCAAGCTGGCCGTATATCTTATCATTTCCGGCATCGCCGTAGAGTATATCATTGCCACCGGGAAGATTGTCTGCGGAATCACCGTAGATAACATCATCGCCATTGCCACCATGAATAGTATCTGCGGCGCTATCAATAACACCTTTTCCGCCGCCGTAGAGTATATCATTGCCATCACCGCCGTTTATATTATCGGCGCCAGCGCTACCTTGAATGAAATCGAGGCCGGTACCGCCATCTATGGTATCATTTCCTTCGTTGCCTTCCATTGTATCGTTGCCTGTGCCACCATTAATCGTGTCATTTCCACCTTCACCATAAATGGTATCGTTATTGGCGCCGCCGTTAATTGTATCATCACCATCACCGCCTTTAATTTTATCATCGCCACCAGCACCATTTATTATATCATTCCCGCCCAGGCCGATTATGGTATCTGCAGTATTGGTGCCGTTTAAAGTATCTGCAAGGTCTGTGCCTATTATTATAGCTTTCGCGCCTCCAGAAGTGGTGTCTGTAGTTTTGTTTTTGTCTGCAAGTAGCAGGGAGGTATTATCTGTTATTATCTTTATTTCGGTGGTAAGCATTTTCCCAAAATTATGTTTCGGTCAGTGTATCATAAAATACACCCACCCACAACCAATATAACACATATTTTGAAGGCTTCAGAAGGTAGAATTACCTATTCGCAGCTAGCGAGTTAGAGAACACAATGGAATCTTCGTAGGTGTTATTGCCCATTTTAAGAATGGTTGTACCATCATCCATTCTTACTAATTCGATACCTAAAGATTTTTCGATATCGTTATTTTTTATTTGTACGTTCAAATTGGCCATAAATATTCCCCATTCATGTTGCCCCCAAGGGTAAGCCTACACCCGCAAAAACACGATTTCAAATTATTTATAGTTAATTATTTATTAATTCTTAGCCGCGCTGCCTTTGAAGTTTGGCGTTAATAGCGCCGGTTGTAAAGTTATGGTCAATTTCAATACTATCAAACTGCTCTAGTATCTCGCCCATATTCGGCCCGCCTTTTGAAGGTTTTGCCTTTTCTCTTTCCTGCTTTTCTTTTAGCTTTTCCTGCTGCGCCTTTAAATATGCAATTCGTTCAGGCATAGAGTATGCAGTTTCCTGCCCGAATTCGAAATCCCTCTTGTAGTCTGGGTGTCCGTCATTGAACTTTTGAAGTTCTCCAGCTATTATGCAGTAATCAGGACAATCTTTGATCTTTCCACCCATAACCCTCTGCTCGAATTCAGCGTAGCTTTCTCTAGTGCCAAATAGTGCAATTGTTACAACACTATCTTTGCCATAGTATTTCTCTAGCATTTCATCTAGGTCATCACCTTGCTCTACAGATATAGCAGTATCGTTATACATATGAAGCATACCCCATGTAAGTACTACTTTGTCAGTATCAGAGGTATTTAATATTACGTGGTCGCGGACATAAGAGTTAATCTCTTCTCTACGCACAAGTATATCATCTTCTTTGCCTTTAGTTCTTAGTGTATCTATGCGGCTGTTATTATCTTCAATTACACTTTCTACTAGCCCTTGCTCGCTTCTTTTCTTAAAAAGTTCTAGTGCCTGGTTAAAATCATTAAGATCTATTTTCTTTAGAAGTGCTTGTTTCTCTTTTATCTTCTGCTGCGCTAGTTTATCTAAAGTTGCATTCTCTTTTTCAAGGCTGTCAGCTAGTATTTCCGAGTAGGTTCTTTCATATTTTTGGTCTGTATCTGAAGCTATAACTTTTATACCATCATACATGTAATTTAGATGTTCAAACATTATATACTTAGAAGAAATATGTCTTTCAGCTTGGTCTTTAATATGTACGGAGCCAAAAGCGCTAAATGATAGGTCTCTCATTCTTTCTTGTCCAGATTCTACCACATCGTAGGTATTTGCCATTTTCATGGCTACAGCAAACTTCTCATCTTCCTCTAGTAATGAAAAATTAATGTTATTATTGGCCCTAAGAAGATCAACTCTCTTTGGTTTTATACCGGCCCCAAGCCTTGTATACTCTTCCATTGCTGAATGAACTACATCCAGTTCACGCTGGCTGAATTCGGGAAATACAATTGTAACTCCTGAATTTTTTAAGGCCTCAGAAAAACCTGGTTGCCCTCTCCAGTAGTCAGAGCGGTGATGGCTATGATTTTCTCCAAATATGGTAACCTTATGGTCGCCGATAATGGCTTCCACCAGTTCTTTGCCTTTTAAGTTTATTTCCCCCTGCTTATTAACCTTCAATTCGGGCTTTTTAGGTTGCCCTTCCGTATCGTTGCCGCTCATTATAAATTCCAATATCAATATAAAACTGTTTCAAAAAAATACTGGCGCCTTTTAGCACTAATATATGTACATAATCAAGCGATATGTTTGGTCTAAAAATGATCATTTTTAGTACTACTACAGCTAGTGAAATTAGCTTAAATTTTAGCTATCTAACAACCTGTAGTTAATAATTGTAAGTTATTGATACTCAACAATAATAAGGTCATTATTTTTTCAC
>CAZLZP010000028.1:0-5322 GCA_964564045.1 uncultured Rickettsiales bacterium | reverse complement strand
TTTTTCACTTATCGCTTGGTAGTAACCCCGGTTCATGCTATAATACAACATATAAGAAATTCTCTGGATAAACTTACATATCGTAGGCCAAATCAGGGAGCTTCAGGAGGATAACTAAATGACTATATTAGATAACTTCAAAAACTATAATCTGAAAACATTCGTAGACTATCTAGTTTATGGTGTTGTACTAGCGGTGATTATATCTATCGTGCATACTTTTGTATTGCCGATGGTAGTTAAACTGATCCCTGGCACTATCTTTACAGGTACTGTATCTTTAACTGATATATTACTGTTCATGATACTGTTGCTTACTGTTAGAGGTAAGTAACTGCAGGTTACATTAATACGGAAACCCCGCTTTTTAGCGGGGTTTCTTTTTGTACCAAATTTGGATTATCTTTGTTGAACTTTTTTCGCGTTGGTTACTGGCACTGTAATAGTATTAACTTTTCCAGTTGCTTCATCTACATAAGGAAGCTTTAAAGCATCCAAATCGCCTGCGCGGTCTATAAAATTGCCTTTATCAGAACCTATCATACCTTCGGCGGCGCTTCCTTTCACTATCTCTGCGGCCTCTAGAAGTATCTTGCCTTTTTCAACAAGGGTTAGCTCAGAGCCTCCTCGGCTGGCATCATCAGTGTAAAGGCTTAGCATTTGTGCTAGCTTTTCAAGCTGTGGAGGCAGGCTGTAAGTACCTTCTTTGGTAGTTGCCGTTTCTTCCTTAGCAGCTGGTGTGTTTCCCGGCAGCTGTGCCGCAGGGTGTTCTTTATTATAACTTTCTATCCCTTTGGCGGCCCTTGCCATTTTTTCTTCCTGGCTGATTACCACATCTTCTGTTTTAGAAACTTTTAATTCGGCTATTTTTCTGAGGTTTCTTGGGTCTTTAAAAAATTCAACCTTCTCTTCCTGGGTAAGTATTTTGCCGGTTTGGTCTTCTATTTGTAGTGCCCTGATAGTATTATGCGATGCTGGAGAGTTAAGCTCTGTTACAAAGTGGCTGATAAGATTTGCTTTTTCGTTTTCACCTATAAGAACTTCGGTTTCTGCCCCGTTTGAATCGTGACTAATAGCGCTGAAGGTATATTTGGCAGCCTCTGTAGTCTGGGTTTTAAAAAGTTTAAGTTTCTCTTCGTATGAAATTTCTACCCCTTCTTTATTTCGTAGAATTAGCGTTTCAATCTCTGTGTTTACAAGAGGCTTCCTAATTTCAAAAGATAGCTGGTTGAACAGCTTACCCTTTTCTTCCGGGGTTAGTTCTGTAGTTACCTGTTCGTGAATGGTAACTCTTTCTCTAATAGATTCACTTGCTTCACCTGCAAAATGCCCTCTTAATTGCTCTACAAGCTTTGCTTTCGCCGCGCTGTTAGATGGGTCAGAAAGACCTTCGATATCCATAGGTTCCGGGCCTGCGGCCTGTTTTACTTTAGCGGGGTCAGCTTCAAGTTGCATCGAAATAAAAGAATATTGCCTGCTAACAGTTTCTTTGAATGCTTCAATATTAGCATCATTTAATTTTGGATACATATCTCTGACAAACCCGTCAATAAAGGGGCGTCCAAAAGCGTTTTCGTTTATAAACTCTCTAAGCCTTAAATCGAAAGCCGGGTTATTAACCAGAACTTCTGCCTTATGGATTATTTCTTCTGTAGTTAATGAATAGCTCTGTGCCCCGTATGTGTCTGGCGTAATTATAACTTTGCCGTCAGTAGAAAGTATGCCGGTGTCAATCATGAAACCCTTTAGTTGCTCTAAATATTGCTGTGTTGGATTGTTTGGCATACCCCTGTATTATATCATAAAATAGTTAATAAAACATTAACGCCGCAAAATAACCTATCTTTTTCTACTAAACTCCTGACATTTAAGCGGAAGTTTTGGCTTGGGCTTCTTCTTTAATTCCGCCTGTTTCTTCAGCCACTTAAGGGTTTCGGCCCTGGTGGGTACTTTAAACCACCATGCTAAAGTATCATCGCAGCCATCGCCTTTTATCTCTTCATATGCTTCGGGGTAGGTGCATTCATCATCGCCTTCCGGGCATTTAAGCCTTACATGAAAATGGTCATGATGTAAACTCCATGGCCTTATTTTGCCAAGCCATTCCGCGCCTTTATCAATACTGCATAATTCACGTTTAATAACGGGGTTAACAAATATTCTATCAACCTCACTCTGGCTGGCGGCAACCTTTAATAAATTTCTGTGGTAAGCTTTCCAGTTGGCATTAAGTTTTTTGGTTCTTAAATTTACCAGTGATAGCGCCGATATCTTTTCTCGTTCTACCGTTGAAAGGCTTCTTTTGTTGGCGGCTGGCGGCGTGTAGTACCATATATCTGCATCCAAGCCGTTCTGGTGGCTGCGATGCCCATATGAAAAAGGGCCGCCTTTTGGCAGGCTCATATCGCCCACCATCAACGTACTTTTCAGATCATTACGAACGTGCTTTGCCAGTTTTTTAATATAGCCTGTCATTTCGGGGCGGGCGAAATGCCTATCGCGGGAAGGGCGCATTACCTGCCACCCATAACCATCTAAAGGCAGCTTCTCTGAGCCTATCATGCAGCCTAGGGAATATGTGCCAATACTTTCAGAGGTGCCGTTGGCTGGCTTTTTCTGGTTCTCCCAAAAATTACGGGAATAGGCCGCTGTTGAAAATAATAGTATGAAAATAATGATCAGGAGTTTTTTCATAACAGGCACTTTAACCTGTTACCTGTTACCTGTCACCAATAACCTACTTCACCATTACTATTCCATCTTCGTGGTGGTGATGGTCATGATGGTGGTGGTCATCTTCTTTTTCCTTAGAGAATTTAATATCAACCTTGGCCGAGAATAGTAGCACCATGCTTAATAATTTGAACAGCGCAGGCAACAGGCAGAACATTACAGAAAGTGTTCTTGTTCCCTGGTCATGTGTTTCAACCGAAATAAGGCTGCCAGCCTCTAGCCCGTAGAACCCAAGTATTGCCAGTGAAAAAATTACGCATATGGTCATGGAAAGTTTGCTCATTAATATCCACAGGCTGTAATAGCTGCTGGCCTTTTCCTGTTTTTCAACATTGTCGGAATAGATTGAAGGTGAAAGCATTATATCTGCGCCTAGGCAAACACCTGTTGCAACGCATATTACCATAAATTCAAAAGTATCACCGGTGCCCAGGAAGAAGCACGATAGGAAAAGGAAGCTTGCGAACGCCATAGAAAGCAGCCAGCAGTTCTTTTTACCATTCCTCATAGAGAACTTTATCCAGAAAGGAATAGAGATGATAGCGCTTAAGTAATAAGCCATTAAAAAGCTGCCAGCCTCATGCTCGGCGCCTATTACATACTTAATGTAAAATAATGCGGTGGTGGCTATCAGGCCTTGTGAAATGCCGTTCAATAAAAGAATGGCAAGAAACTTACTTTGTTTTGCTGAAGATGCGATCCGCCACAATCTTTTCATCGATATTTCAGGATGGAATATGAAGCTGGCCTTGCATTTTACAAAATGCAGCAATATTCCGGCGGTGAACAGAACCGCAATGAACATGAATATTATTTCGTTATAGGCATCACGGAAGCTGAACTTGTCGGTAAGGGTTGTGGCGAATAAGGTTGCCGTAAGAAACCCCAATAATGTGAACATCTCGCGCGCGCCAGAAAGACGGTTCTGCGCTCTGTAATCTCTGGTTATCTCAACGCTCATTGCGTAATAGTTTATTGCTATAATGCTATAGAGTGCACAGGTTACCAAATAAAAGAAAACCACCGAAAGCGAAGATTCAAAAGGCGGAAATATCAGGAAGTGAAAGAAAAGTGCCATGAACGGCAGGCATATATAAATTATCTTTTTTCTGTAAACTTTTCTTAATGAAAGCCTGTCAAGCCACAACCCTATGAATGGCAGCGTTGCTAAATTGATAACTTTTGTAAGTAGGAATATCGAGCCAATAACAAAAAGTGAAACGCCGTATTGCTCGTGATAAATTTTAGGGATGAACACAAAAAGTGAAAGCCCGATGAAGGCCATTGGCCAGGCTAGAAAACCGTAACAGAATAACTTCTTCCTTCTGATGCGAGCCATTTGGCCCCCCTTTTTTTCGCTTAATTGCGAAACGCTCAGTGTAGATTCAGTGTAGATGTGTAATCTTATTAAGTTTGCGAAGTATACCATTTTTAAACGAAACATCTAGCCCAATTTTGAGCCAATTTAATAAGCGATTGAAATACAAAGGTTAAAATCTGTATTTTCGGTTAACCTTTTGTTAACCTTTCTGTGGTATAATGAAAGCCATGGGTGATGGTACAGATAAAGATAGTCCGGTAAGTATTTACGGTACAAGGGAAGTCGTGTACGATGAAAGTTCTTTACTTTCTGGGCTGAAGATAGATCGCCGCGATAATACAGGAACTACGATCGTTTTTTACTCCTTTAATACAGATCCATCTGTTAAAATTATCAAAAGCATAGAGACCTACACAGAACTTACAGTTGGTCCAACCCAAGATGATGTAACTGTATTGGAGAGTTATGTATATGAGAATGTTTCCGTATCACCTGTTGATACAAGAATTAAAGACGCCTTTCTTAAGGCCATTGATAAAGTTGAGTATATAGGCAACATTAGATTTTATAATATAAATGAACTCAGAGATTCCGACAGGGCCGCATTTATATCAAGCCGTATCAGCATTCCAGAAACGCCGGATATAATTGTAAGTTATGGTATAATTAAGCAGAAGGAGTTGATAGGATGTTGCGATTTTCCTAGGAAAAACGATGGCGAGTTGCCTGGCTTGTTGCGTATGGATAAATCTAAATGCGCGGATATGTCCGAAGCGCAGTTCTTGGAATCTATGATGCACGAGTTGGGTCATGGTATTGGTCTTAAGCATCCTCATGATAAGGGTCCGGCTTATAGTATAGAAGAATGTTACCTGGATCCATCCGTTAATAGCTCTGCTAACACATTAATGTCCTATAACGTAGCGATAGAAGGAGCTAATAATTATCATCAAACCCAGTATGCAAGGCTTGATCATCTTGCAATACAAAACATATACGGCATATCCAGCAAACAAGGTGTGTCGCAAGAGGCTATACTCCTAATCGAAGAGCAGAAGATAGCTGAGGCAAGAGATCTCATAGTAAGATATATGAAGGTTGAGAAGGATTTAAGCGAGATGTTTTTAGGTGTAACACAGGATGGTGTGTTCACAGATAATGACCTTGATACATTAAGAGGTGCGGTCGCTGACATGAGATCTAAATTTACTACGGAAGAACTGCAGCTTGTAGATGAAATACGTCACAAAAAAGCTGAACTGAACCTT
>CAZLZP010000027.1:0-18505 GCA_964564045.1 uncultured Rickettsiales bacterium | reverse complement strand
AGACCCAGATCGAAAAGAGCCAAACTCAAGAACAAATATATTTACTTACAGACCGCCTCTTAAAACAGGCTTAAGCCATGCCGAGCTATATCAAATAATCGAGAGAGTTGCAGCCAACAACCCTACCTGTGAGTCTGCTGATCAACTTAGAGGATATATAATAGCAGAGGTAGAGGGCGTTGTTAAGAAGAAGGTTGAAGATTTACAAAAGGCTGAAGCAGCAAAACCAAAATCTCCTCAATAACTAAGCCACTTTTTTCTGATTGTTCTTTATTCTTTCTTCTATTTCACCACGGAAGTGGCGAACAAGGCCTTGTATAGGCCAGGCAGCGGCATCACCCAGCGCACATATGGTATGCCCTTCAATTTGCTTGGTAACATCAAGAAGGTCATCGATCTCAGAAATTTCAGCATCACCCTTAACCAGGCGTTTCATTACGCGCCACATCCAGCCCGTACCTTCACGGCATGGGGTGCATTGGCCGCAGCTTTCATGCATATAAAAATGGCTTAGGCGTTCTATCGCTTCAATAACATCAGTGCTTTTATCCATAACTATTACGCCTGCTGTGCCAAGGCCAGATGTAACCGCACGCAGAGAATCAAAATCCATCAGCACTGTATCGCAAATAGATTTTGGCAGCATAGGAACAGAAGAGCCACCAGGTATTACTGCTTTTAAATTATCCCAGCCGCCTATTACGCCGCCAGCATGCTTTTCGATAAGATCTTTCAGCGGAATGCCCATTTCTTCTTCCACGTTGCACGGTTTATTCACGTGGCCAGATATACAATAAACCTTTGTGCCGGTATTATTTGGCCTGCCGATACCCGCGAACCACGAAGCTCCGCGACGAAGTATTGTTGGTGCAACGGCAATTGTTTCAACATTATTTACAGTTGTTGGGCAGCCATACAAACCAGCGCCTGCAGGGAAAGGTGGTTTTAATCGAGGCTGACCCTTTTTGCCTTCTAAACTTTCAAGTAAAGCAGTTTCTTCACCGCAAATATAGGCCCCTGCCCCACGGTGCAGATAAACATCAAAATCATAGCCGCTGCCACTTGCATTTTTACCTATAAGGCCAGCATCATAAGCTTCATCAATAGCCTGTTGAACCGCAGATGCTTCGTTATAGAATTCACCACGAATATAAATATACGCAGCTTTAGCACGCATTGCAAAACCGGCAATTAAAGCGCCTTCAACAAGTTTGTGAGGGTCGTGCCTTAGAATATCTCTATCTTTGCATGTACCTGGCTCAGATTCATCGGCATTAATAACAAGATACGAAGGTTTAGGATTGCCATTCTTATCAAGCGGTGGAGTTTTTGGCATGAAGCTCCACTTCATTCCTGTAGCGAAACCAGCCCCGCCCCTGCCCCTTAGACCAGATGCTTTTATCTGTTCAATTATCCAATCTTGGCCCTTAGCCAGAAATTCTTTTGTGCCATCCCAGTCACCACGCTTGCGCGCAGCTTCAAGACCAGCACTTTGGGCGCCATATAAATTCGTGAATATTCTATCCTTATCCTGCAACATTATTGTTTTGGCCCCTGCCCTTCGTTAGATGTATTGTATCTTTTCTCGTTCACATGGAATAAAACTCTTGCTGCAACGAACAAGGCGGCAAAAGTAATAGCCAAGGCAATAACTATCGCATCAAGATTCTCTGAGTTATAAGCAATATACTTATCTATCTCGGCCATGTTTCTATAAGCATTAACAATGAAATGGAGCAGGAACACAGCATTTGTAGCAATGAAGGAGGTAACCAAAGCGTATTTAGTGCCGCCTTGTTTTCTAACCTCGGTCCATTTCTCGCGTTCTTTTGGATGCATTGGTAACATAAAGCTCTCCTATTTTACTTCTGTTAAAGTTAGCGAACCACCTATGGGCGCAGAATTAAGCCTTTTTATTTGCGTACCTATTTTTGGTTTCTTCCCGGCTTTTAAATCATCAAGTAGCTGAGAAAAATTTTCTTTGTTCAGATCTTCGTAATAATCATCGTTTATTTGTACCATAGGAGCATTCACACACGCTCCTAAACACTCAACCTCTGTAACGGTGAAAAGGCCATCAGCTGTGGTTTCCCCCTTCCCTATACCAAGCTTATCTTTACAAAGCTTTTTAAGTTCGTCAGAGCCGCGTAGCCAGCAAGGAGTTGTTCTGCATAGCTGAATAAAATTTTTGCCAACTGGTTTTAAATTGAACATTGTGTAGAATGTGGCAACTTCATAAACGCGTATGTAAGGCATGCTTAGTATCTCGGCCACGGCATTCATTGCATCAACCGAAAGCCAGTTACTGTTTTGTCTTTGTGCGATATCAAGCACGGCAATAACGGCTGATTGCTGGCGTCCCTCAGGGTATTTTGCAACAATAGATTCTATCCTTTTTAGATTTTCAGGAGTGAATCGGAAAAGATTTTCTTTAACCGCAGCTTTGTTCATTATCTATCTACCTCACCAAATACTATATCCATCGAGCCAAGTACCGCAGGTACATCGGCAAGCATATGGCCTTTTGTCATGAAATCCATCGCCTGTAAATGTATAAAGCCCGGTGCGCGCAAGCGGCAACGATAAGGTTTGTTGGTGCCATCAGACACTATAAATACGCCGAACTCGCCTTTCGGAGCCTCAACCGCTGCATAATATTCGCCAGCCGGAACATGATAACCTTCAGTATATAATTTAAAGTGGTGTATAAGTGCTTCCATTGAAGTTTTCATTTCAGAACGTGGCGGCGGAGAAATTTTTCTATCAAGTGTTTTTATCGGGCCTGAAGGAATCTGTTCGCAAGCCTGCCTTATTATTTTTATAGACTCATACATTTCTGCTATGCGAACCAAGTATCTATCGTAACAATCACCATTTTTTCCTATTGGAATATCGAACTGCATTTTATCGTAAACATCATAAGGCTGAGATTTGCGCAGGTCCCAAGCCACACCAGAGCCACGTAACATCGGGCCTGAAAAGCCCAGATCTATCGCCTGTTCTTTGGTAACAATACCAATATCAACCGTTCTTTGTTTAAATATTCTGTTCTCGGTTATCAGGTCTTCCATATCAGAAAGATGTTTTGGGAAGGTATTTATGA
The DNA here is from genome assembly GCA_964564045.1 of uncultured Rickettsiales bacterium. GTDB lineage: Bacteria > Pseudomonadota > Alphaproteobacteria > Rickettsiales > UBA8987 > JAMHZE01. The sequence continues at coordinate 15,402 of CAZLZP010000027.1, read as the reverse complement.
ACTTTATAATATCTTCTATCAGGCCGGCTGGCAAATCACGTGCTACACCACCGGGGCGGAAGTAGTTTGCATGCATGCGCGCACCGGAAACACGCTCATAAAATTCAATTATTTTTTCTCTATCTTCAAACAACCAAAGCAATGGAGTGGTTGCGCCTACATCTAGTGCGAACGTAGTAACATTCATTATATGGTTTAGTATGCGAGTAAGCTCGGAGAACATAACACGAATATATTGCGCGCGCTCAGGAACTTTACAGCCAAGAAGCTTTTCAACAGCCAATGCGTAAGCATGTTCTTGGTTCATCGGAGATACGTAATCCAGCCTATCAAGATACGGAGTTGCCTGTAAATATGTTTTGTGTTCAATAAGTTTTTCTGTGCCGCGATGAAGCAGGCCAATATGTGGGTCAGCACGCTCGATAATCTCTCCATCTAATTCCAGTATAAGTCGCAGAACGCCGTGCGCAGCAGGGTGCTGCGGGCCAAAATTAAGCGTCATGTTCTTTAGAGATACTTCCTTACTCATTATGCCTTCGCTTTTTCATCGCCTGGAAGGATGTACTCTGGACCTTCCCATGGTGATAGATAATCAAAATTTCTGAATTCCTGATGCAGTTTTACTGGCTCATAAACAACCCTTTTCTTTTTGTCGTCATAGCGAACTTCAACATAACCTGTTAAAGGAAAATCTTTACGTTGCGGATGGCCAACAAAACCATAATCTGTAAGTATTCTGCGTAGATCAGGGTGGCCGTGGAACCTTACGCCGTACATATCGTAAACTTCCCTTTCCAACCAATTGGCATCACCAAATACAGGCACAACAGATTCTATGTGCGAGTTTTCATCTACCGCAACTTTTACTGTAAGCCTAACGTTGTGTTTTAAACTTAAAAGCTGATAAATAACCTCGAACCTTTTTTCTCTTTCCGGATAATCAATGGCAGTAATATCGATAAGCTGCTTGAACATTGCCTGAGGATCATCACGCAGTAGAGTGAGCAGCGTTATAATATTTTCAGAAGTGGTGTGAAGTATAACTGTATCGTTCTTTATCTCGGAAGAAACAATAAGATCTCCGGCTTTAGAAGCCAGGATACAATCTTTTACAGTACAATTTTTTGTGTTCAGATCCATTATGCTATCTTTTGTTCATGATCGGGTAGGGTTGGCTTGTTATTCTTTGCGGTTCTGTGTAGCACAGAGTTTGTTCTTTTTATCTTGTCCTGTAACTTCAATACGCCATAAATCAAAGCCTCTGCCGTAGGCGGGCAGCCAGGTACATATACATCTACCGGTACAATTCTATCGCAACCACGTACAACAGAATAAGAATAGTGATAGTAACCACCACCATTAGCACAGCTGCCCATTGAAATAACATAACGAGGTTCTGCCATCTGATCATAAACTTTACGAAGGGCAGGGGCCATTTTATTGGTAAGTGTGCCAGCAACAATCATAACATCACTTTGTCGGGGAGAAGGGCGGAACAGAAGACCAAATCTGTCAAAATCATAACGGGAAGCGGCAGCTTGCATCATTTCCACAGCACAACATGCCAGGCCGAAGGTCATGGGCCATAATGAACCAGTTTGTGCCCAGTTAAGTATCTGGTCTAATTTTGCGACCACAAAACCCTTATCAGAGATTTCAGTTGTAACTCGGCTTAGCAGCTCATCCTGAGCAACGCCAGCAGGTAAGGGAGCCTGGTGATTTATAAGCTTCTTAGACATTATTATTTACTCCCACTCCAATGCACCTTTTTTCCATTCGTAAGCAAAACCAATAGTAAGGACCGAAAGAAAGACCATCATGCTCCAGAAACCTATAAGCCCGATATCTTTCAAAACAACCGCCCATGGAAATAGAAATGCAATCTCCAGGTCGAAAATTATGAACAAAATTGCTACAAGATAAAACCTGACATCAAACCTACTTCTGGCTTCAGAGAAAGGTTCAAAGCCACATTCGTACTGAGAAAGCTTTTCAGTATCAGGTCTTTTTACCGCAACTATGTATGATGAGGCCAATATCACCGAAGCAAGCAAAGTTGCAACAACAAGAAACATTAAAATCGGCAGATATTCAGCTAAATTGAATTCCATATTTATTATTTAAATTATGTGCGTAAACTATTTTTGCTGGCTTTAAATGTCAAGGTAAATAAACTACTAAACACTAGTAGATTATTATTAATTCCAGTAATGTGCTTAATAATTAAATTCGCAGAAAAAAATCGGAAATTATGTCATCAGTTATCACCCCAGTTAGAATGTCGGAACTTTTACTCACTAGATTCACTCACGATATAGCAGGTCCGGTAAGCGCTGTTTCAAACGGGCTGGATTTTTTAATGAACGATGCAAAAAACGCTGATGACCCCGGCGCCATAGAAATTAAGAACCAGGCTGTTGATCTTGTAGAAGAAAGCGCCAAGCAATCACTTGCCAGGCTTCAGGCCTACAGGGTTGCTTATGGCGTTGTGTATACTGATAATGCCGAAACCCAAACCAAAGAAGTTATAGATATATTAAAGAGGTTTTTTCACAAATCTCAGATCGAAATCAGGTTTAATACTTCCGTGCCTGAAACTATCTCGGCACTAAAACGAAGAGTTATGGTTGGCATGATCTTGACCGTATCGAGAATACTGATTTACGGTGGGAAAATATCCGTTACTTTTTCAGGTGAAGGAAAAAGACAGGTTATACTGCGTTCAACATCTGAAAAGTACAAAGAGCCTACCCTTACAAGCGAAATTCTTCTCGAAAAAAGCCAGGTTGAGCCTGATGTAGAGAACGTTCCTTATTTTTTTATCAGGGAAACATGCAAGAAATACGGGATAAGTATAAACTTTAAATATGGAGAAGAAAACGCCAGTAAATATGTAGAATTTACGGCGACTTTTCCAAACTAACATATGTCAGAAGATTTACTAAATGAATTTTTGGAAGAGGTTAATGAAAGTCTTACCAGGCTTGACCAGGAATTTATTGTGCTTGAACAGAACCCTGAAGATGAGCAGATACTAGGAAGTATATTCAGGGTAATGCACACCATAAAAGGAACCTCCGGATTCCTGGGGTTTGAAAGGCTTCAGAAGGTTGCGCATGCGGCAGAGAATGTGATGGATGAGCTAAGGGGCAAGAAATTAGTTGCTAACCCGGATATAATCTCTCTGATACTTGAAGCGGTTGATGCTATTAAAAGTTTGGTTGAAGGAATAGAACAAACCAGTGCCGAGCCTGAGGCCGATTACACTGATCTTGCGAAGAGATTGAATGAGCTGGCCAGTGGCAAGAAAGCTGCCAGCACTACGCCTAAGGCAGAAGCAAAAAGAAAAACCCCCGATCTTGATGAAGAGATAGACTTCGACCCGATACCCGCAGATTATGCTGAAGCTCCTAAGGTTGAAACTGTAAATAAAACGCCAGATCTGGATTCTCCGATAGATTTCGACCCGATACCCGCAGATTATGCTGACCAAAAAGAGATAAAGGTTGCCGGTGCAGATATAGAAACTGCACTAAAAACCGCGGATAAAAAACCGGCGGATGTTAATGCCAAGGCGCCTGCTGCCGGCCAAAAAGCCGCGGCTCAGCAGGGCATCAGGGTGAATATGGAGGTGCTTGAAAACCTTATGCAGCTTACCGGTGAGTTGGTTCTTACTCGCAATCAATTACTTCAGATAAAACGTACATCTGCTGCAAAACTGGGAAGCGATTTCAATAATACCGTTCAAAGAATAAATCTTATAACAAGCGAGCTTCAGGAAGGGGTATTAAAAACAAGAATGCAAGAAGTTGGCAGTGTTTGGGCAAAATTCCCAAGGGTTGTGAGAGATCTGGCCAAAGACCTTGGTAAGAAGGCTGAGCTTAAAATGATAGGCGAGGAAACAGAGATTGATCGCCAGATGATCGAGGCAATAAAAGATCCGCTGACACACATGGTAAGGAATGCTGTAGATCATGGACTGGAAAGCACCGAAGAAAGGCTGAAGGCTGGAAAAAGTGAGACAGGTGTAGTTACATTAAGCGCCTATCATGAAGGCGGGCACATAATAATTAAAATAACTGATGACGGCAAAGGTATTGGCATTGAAAGAGTTAAGAAAAAGGCCATAGAGAACGGCCTCGCTACCGAGAAAGAGATTTCTATGATGAGCGATAAGCAGATATTTCAATTCATTTTTAAACCAGGATTTTCTACGGCAGAAAAAGTAACCTCTGTTTCAGGCAGGGGGGTTGGTATGGATGTTGTGCTTACCAATATCCAGAAGATAGGTGGCAGTGCCGAGATTGACTCTGTTACAGGCAAGGGCTCAGAATTCTTAATAAAATTACCTCTTACACTTGCTATAATGCCGGTTCTGATAGTTCGCTCTGCCAGCGAAACATACGCAATACCACAAATTCGCGTATCTGAAATAGTAAGGGCGGAGATACCTGGTGCAAAAAGGAATGAATTTAAAAGCGACGATACCAAAGTTCATAGAATTGAAACCATTAATGGTAAGCCGGTTTTAAGACTAAGGGGCAAGATAATAACCCTGGTTTCGCTTTCAGAGGTTCTGGGCATAAGAGAAAAAAGCGAACTTGGGAAAGAGAATTTCATTGTTATATGCGATATTGGCTCGAGCATATTTGGCATTATGGTGGATAAGGTTTTCCATACCGAAGAAATTGTAGTTAAGCCAAAATCTCCACTTATCAAAGGGTTAGAGGTGTATTCCGGCAGTACTATACTGGGAGATGGCAGCATAATAATGATAATAGACCCTAACGGCGTTCTGAAACAAAGCGGGATCAATATAATAACCGAAGATAAGAAAGAGAAAAATACCAAGCCTGTGTTTGATGAAGAAGAGATCAGCTTCCTGATGTTCAGAACAAATGACGAAACCCCTAAAGCGATTCCACTGGAAACCGTTTCGCGCCTTGAAGAGATAGATTATGGTAGGGTGGAACATTCGGCGGGTAGCAATGTTATACAGTACAGAGGCGGCCTGATGAAGCTGATATCAATAGATGAGGGCCAGCAAATTCCTGAATCTGGAGTTAAAGACACGATTGTATTTGCCGACAGGGGCCACATTCTTGGTATTACCGTTGAGAATGTCATTGATATCGTGCGTCAAAAAATGGAAATTAAATCTCCTTCCATGAAGGAGGGCGTTCTTGGCAGTATAATAATGAGAGGCGTTACAACAGAAATAGTTGATGTAAGCTATTTCTTATCTAAGAATTTTGCTGATTGGCTAGGCCATAACGAAGCAAACAAGATCGAAGGCGAAGAGGCGGTAATTGAAAGGCAGCACGTACTTCTTGTTGATGATAGCGCATTCTTCCGCAAATTCATGAGGCCAGTTATACTGGCTGCAAATTACAGGGTTTCAACAGCGCAGGACGGCTTAGAAGGGCTTGAGCTTCTAGAGAAGCACGGAAAGGAAATAGACCTGGTTATCAGCGATATAGATATGCCAAGAATGAATGGAGTTGAGTTTGTTAAGGCCGCAAAAGCAAACCCTAAGATAGCACACATACCTTTTGTTGCGCTGACATCGCACGAAGAAGAGGATTTTGATCAGGACGTAAAAGAGATGGGTTTTGTTGCGCTGGTAACAAAATCGAATAGAAATAAGGTTGTGGCAAGAATTACAGAGATACTAAAAGACAAAAAGATCGAGGCCGTAAATGTCTGGTGAGTTAGTGCTGATAAATAATAATGATAAGCCCGAGGCGGAAAAAATACCGCACGAACAGTTTCTGCAGGTAAGGGTAGGCGGACAACTTTTTGGTATTCCCGTAGTAAGCGTGAGAGATGTTCTAAAACCACAGAAGATAACAAGAATTCCTTTGTCACAGCCGGAAGTGCTGGGGTTCATGAACCTTAGAGGAAGAATTGTTACGGTTATTGACATGAGAGAGAGATTGTCCTCTGATGTTACCGAGAATGCAAAAAAACCAATGTTTGTTGTGGTTGAATCTGATTCTGAGCTGTATTGTTTGAAGGTGGATTTAGTAAACGAGACCAGAACGTTACCAATATCAGGATTTGAAAATAACCCGGAGAATATGCCCGTTAAATGGAGGGAATTATCTAGGGGGGTTTTCAAGCTTGATAATGAATTAATGCTGGTTCTGGAAATAAACAACTTAGTAAAATTCTGATTATATGATTGCCCTTATTGTAGATGATTCAAAAGTTGTAAGAACCGCGACATCGCGCATACTAGCGGAATTGGGTATAGGCTATGACACGGCAGATGATGGGAAAATGGCCCTGGAAAAGGTGCAAAACACAAAGTTCGATTTTGTTCTATTAGACTGGAACATGCCAAAGATGGATGGGCTTGAATTCTTTAAGGCGGCAAAAAAAGTTCAAAATTTTATCGATACCAAGGTTATATTTTGTACAACTGAAAGCGAAGTAGAAAAAATATCAAAGGCTCTGAATGAAGGCGTAAATGAGTATATAATGAAGCCTTTTGATAAAGAGATCATAGAAGATAAACTTAGGTTTCTTGGACTAATATAATGAAAAAACTCTCTATTGAATCGGTTATATCAACTTTCTTCGGTATTGGTAAATTTCCTTTTTTTCCCGGCACGGTGGCAAGCCTTGTTGCCACAATATTGGTAGCCCTATTATTCTATCAACCACATTTCGTTAGCAAAGAAGGCAAAGAGTACCTAGAAATGGGTGCAGTACTTATAAGCCCCAACTACATCATTTATGTTTTAATTTTGTCCTCCGTGCTGTTATACGTAATAGGTGTTTGGGCGGCAGATAAATACTCTAAGTCTATCAATGTAAAGGATCCATCATCTGTAGTGATAGATGAGGTGGCTGGTATATTTGCATCGTTCTCTCTTGTTTCGTTAATATATGCGCTGTTGCTTATGTTCTTCGAGCAGGAATTTATACTTTACCTGATGCTTTCTATGGGCTTCTTCCCAGTTATATTTATTCTGTTCAGAATATTCGATATGACAAAACCATGGCACGTAGGCAGGGCGGATAAGAAATATGAAGGAGGGTTTGGTATAATGATAGATGATATAATAGCGGCTGTTTATACCGCTATAGCATTCTATTCCATATTCTTTGCTCTAAAATTTGCTGGCTACCTGGACAAAATGATAGAGACGCAAAACCTGGAAAAGATTAATGATTATATAGGAAGGGGCTTTGAAGCTTTACTGTATATACCCTATCAAATCTATTTAATTTTTATATAATGTTTCATGTGAAACATACAAGAGCTAGTTGACAAGCTTGATAGATTTTCTTTTCGTATTCACTAAATATTCCGAGATCATATCTGTGAGTTTTTCGGCGATCTCAATTTTAGATCTTTCACTTAAACACTCCTGAGATTCTTTGGTAATGATGCAAACAGTATTATCATCAGAGCCAAAAACTTTATCTTCGGCTACGTTATTGGCAACTATCCAGTCACACCCCTTGCGCTCCATTTTAACCATGGCATTCTCTATAAGGTGCTCTGTTTCTGCGGCGAAGCCAACAACTAGGCTAGGGCGGTTCTTTCCAGATTTAGAAAGGTCAGCAAGAATATCAGGGTTCTCTATCAAAGATAATATCTGGTGCTGGGTATCCTGCGTTTTCTTAATTTTCTGGTCGGCTACATATTCAGGCTTCCAATCGGCAACCGCTGCAGCACAGATGGCAACATCAACAGGTAAAAGCTTATTGCATGCGTTTAGCATCTCCTGAGCTGATTCAACCGCTATTAATTGAACATTTTCAGGAGCTATTAAAGATGTTGGACCCGAAACCAGGAATACCTCAGCCCCTTCATCTGAAAGTGCCTCGGCAATGGCATAACCTTGCTTACCAGAAGAATAGTTAGAGATATAACGAACCGGATCTATGTTCTCACGCGTAGGGCCGCTTGTAACCAGGCAGCGCAAACCAGATAGCCTTTTCACCGCTACAGACTTTTTCTCAGTTTGTTTAGGCAGGTTCTTGGAGAATTTTTTCAGGAAGCCCAAAATATCATCTGGCTCTGCCATTTTACCCAGGCCTTCTTCACCACAGGCAAGCTTACCTGATACCGGCTCAATAAATGTAACGCCATCTTTCTTCAGCTGTGCAATATTTCTTTTTGTAGCAGGGTGTTCGTACATTTTTGTGTTCATCGCGGGCGCTACAACAACTGGTTTATCAGAGGCCATATAAATTGTTGAGGCAAGATCATCACAGAAGCCGTTAGCCATCTTAGCAAGGAAATCTGCTGAAGCTGGAGCTATTACAACTATATCATTATTTCTAGAAAGAGATATATGTGCCATATCAGCTTCTTCTTCGGCATTGAACATTTGTTCATAAACCTTGTTGCCAGAAAGATAAGCAAGTGACATAGGGGTTACAAAATTTGAAGCAGACTTGGTTAGCACGCAAGTAACATCATGCCCCTGATCTTTTGCCTTTCTGATAAGATCGGGAACTTTAATTGCGGCTATGCTGCCAGTAACTATTAAAAGTATTTTTGTCATTTTTATCTGAGTTAGCTCTTAAAATTTAATAACCATCAGAAGTGATAGTATAGCCAAAACTATAGCAGTAATAAAGCCTTTCCAGAAACTTTCTGAATGATCAGATTTCTTAAGAGTTTCAATAGTTTGGGGGTGCAGAACTATGCCGTTGCTGGTAATAGAGTGGTTAAGGTTCTTAATTATACCCCTGAAATCAGATATTGTAGAGCCAAGCTCTTTGAAAGAATCTTCCAGCCTTGAAAGCGGGCCAAGATTTTCTTTGCCCCATTCTTCCAGAGTGTCGCGCGAAACTTCCCAGTAATTTACATCAGGATTTAGCTTCCTGCCAATGCCTTCAGCCATAATTATAGATTTTTGTAATAGTAATAGCTGTGGCTGGGCTTCCATTTTGAATTGCTCGGTTATATTGAATAGTTTCTGCAGTAATTTCCCGATCGATATCTGGCTTTGCGGCATGCCGAAAATAGGCTCGCCAATGCTTCTGCAGGCCTGGGCAAATAACTCTCGAGACTGGCCTTCCGGAACTACTCCAGCATCAAAATGTATATCAGCTATTCTGTTATAATCTCTGTTCATGAACCCTAATAGAAGCTCGGCAACCATTATTCTGTTCTTTCTGTCTATCCTGCCCATTATACCGAAATCGAAAACGCAGATCTTTCCATTTTTATCTATCAGCACATTTCCTGGGTGCATATCTGCATGAAAAAACCCATCACGTAATGCCTGCTTCAAAAATAGATCAGAAGATTTCTTGAGAAGGTCATCCAAATTGTGCCCTGCCTCTTTTAGCTTTCTGGTCTCATCTATTGGAATGCCGCTGAAACGCTCTAGAACAAGCACTTTTGCGGTAGCGTACTGCCAATATATTTTTGGAATGCGGATGTTCTCATCACCTTTAAAATTATCAGCAAGCTCGTCTGCCGCCGCCGCTTCGTAGAGAAAATCCATCTCGAGCTTAGTAGTATTAGCCAGTGAATTTACGAAATGACCGAACTTAAGCCTTTTAAACTTTGGCATTTTTTTGTTTGCCAGCTTTGCTATCCAGAACAGTAAATTAATATCTTTAAAGAACTTAGCTTCGATATTCGGGCGCAATATTTTTACCGCAACCTCGTTCCCTTCCATATCTTTTGCGAAGTGAACCTGCGCTATAGAAGCCGCAGCAGCGGGCTGCTCATCAAAGGTTTTGAATATCTCGGTGGTTTTTTTACCCAGTTCCTTTTCAACTATTTGCTTTGCAAGAGCAGAGGAAAAAGCAGGCAATTTATCCTGCAACCTGCTCAAGTCTTCTGCAAGCTTTTCACCGACCATATCGGGGCGCACAGAAAATGCCTGACCAAGTTTTATGAAGGTAGGGCCAAGCTCCTGAAACACTAACGCAAGTCGCTGACCATCACTTAATGTTATAGAATTTTTAGATTGTATTGGTGCCAGAACATAGCCAAAAGCAAGGGCAGGGCGGTAATATTTGGTATTCTTCAAAAAGAAATAGCATCTGTGTTTAGCAAAAACACGATATATCTGAACCAGTCTTTTTAAATTACGTGCTGCCATATTATATTTTGAATCCTGTATGTATGGCCACTACGCCTGCTGTTAATTTTCTGAAATTAGCCCGCGAGAAACCCGCAGATGTTATCATTCCCTTGAAATCATCGGCTTTAGGAAAAAGCTTAATGCTTTCCACCAGATACTGATATGATTCCTTATCTCCGGCAACCAATCCGCCAACCCTGGGGATTATATTGAACGAATAAGCTTCATAAGCTTTTCTTAGTAAATCGTTCTCTATATTAGAAAATTCAAGACACACAAACTTGCCGCCAGGTTTTAAAACCCGAAATATTTCTGCAAGTGCTTTAGGTATGTTTGTTACATTTCTGATGCCAAACGCAATAGATACGTAATCGAAGCTGTTATCAGGGAAGGGGATCTTTTCAGCATCAACAATATGAAACTCTATATTGCCGCCAACATTTTCATCTATATAACGTTGTTTTGCCACTGCCAGCATCTGTTCGTTTATATCAGATGTTGCACATGAAACATTAATATCGTTATTTTTCGCAGACTTAGTGAAGCCAAAGCTTATGTCGCCGCTACCTGCGGCTAGGTCTAACAACCTAAAGCCAGTACGCGGCCTTAGCTCATTCAACATTTCTTTTTTCCATAAACGGTGCATGCCACCGCTCATAAGATCGTTCATTATATCGTATTTCGAGGCAACGGAATTGAACACATCTCTTACAAGGCCGCTTTTGGCGCCCTCTTCAACCTGCTTGAATCCAAAATTTACTTTGTTTGCTTCCATCAAATTCTTTTATTTTTTGCTAGGGGCTATATATATAGATGGTTTTAAGCTTATTAAAAGAAATTTTGAAAAATTTTATGCCTGAACTTCCTGAGGTAGAAACCATTAAAAGAGGCCTGGAGAAGCAGATAGTTGGTAAAAAGATAGGCAGTATATTAACCAGCGATAAGAAATTAAGGGAAAATTACCCCAAAACTATCTCTGTAGAACTCAAAAACAGAATAATTTCTTCAATAAATAGAAGGTCTAAATACCTGCTGCTTAATTTAGATAATAAAAAGATACTGGTAATTCACCTGGGAATGAGTGGGAAGATACTGTTCAAAAAACAGGATAACGAGAAGCCAGATAAGCACGACCACTTCATTGTGAATTTTACCGACAACACCAGAATTGTCTATAATGACCCAAGAAGATTTGGGCTGATAACACTGGTTGAAGAAGAAAAGTTAAATAAACATAAGCTATTTAAAAATCTTGGTATTGAGCCACTTTCAAAAGGTTTCAACGGAACATACCTAAAGGATATTTTTAAGGATAAATCTAAAGCGATTAAGCTTTCGGTTATGGATGCAAATAATTTAGTTGGTGTTGGCAATATATACGCAAGTGAAGCATTATTTCGTTCAGGAATAAACCCTGGAAGAGCTTCAGGGAAAATAACCACTAATAAACTGAATGAGCTGGCTGAAAATATCAAGATAGTTCTGAAGGAGGCCATAAGATCAGGCGGCTCAACGCTTCGTGATTACGTTAGAAGTGATGGCGATGTTGGCCATTTTCAACATTCTTTTAAAGTTTACGGCAGGGAAAAAGAACCTTGCGTATCTTGTGGCAGTTCTATAAAACGTATTGTGCAACAGGGTAGAAGCACTTACTTCTGTCCAAAATGTCAAAAGTAGATATATGGTTATGATAAAGAATTTAGTTATTATTTTAAGCTCAGTTATGCTGCTTACTTCGTGCCTGGCGGTAAAAAGAGTTGAAGAATCTCTCACCGAAAGAGCCGATGCTGGCTTTGTTCCTAACCTGCCGGATGTTCCTATGCCAGCGCATTTCATTGCTGACGCAAACACTTCAAGCTTCTTCGATTCTGCGGAAGGTAGAATAGCGGAAGTTAATGCTGAAGGTTTTGGCGATGAAGATGAGATCGCAGATTTCTATAAAGGTACGTTACCACAATTCGGCTGGGTTCAGGCAGATAAACTTGCCTATAAGAAACAGGGCGAACTTCTGGTTATTACAGTAGAGAAGGGCAAAGCCCTGACAAATATTAAATACCAGTTAAGACCTTCGCTGTAGTTAAGCCTTAACTTTTCCTACAAGCTCTTTAACTGCCGCAACTGATTTTTCAAAGTAGCCTTGCTCGGTGGCATCAAGTTTTATCTCGATTATTTTTTCTACGCCATCTTTGCCGATAACAACTGGAACACCTATGTATAAGCCGCTTACGCCGTATTGGCCAGTTAGATATGCAGCGCATGGAAGCACGCGTTTTTTATCTTTAAGGTAACTTTCTGCCATGGCTATTGCAGCCGAAGCCGGAGCATAGAATGCAGAGCCGGTTTTAAGCAGGGCAACTATTTCTGCGCCGCCATCACGCGTACGTTGAACAATTTTATCCAGGCGCTCCTGAGTGGTCCATCCCATTTTAACAAGATCAGGCAGAGGAATGCCGGCAACTGTTGAATAGCGAACAGATGGAACCATTGTATCACCGTGGCCACCAAGTACGAAAGCAGTTATATCTTCAACCGAAACCTTGAATTCTTCAGCAAGGAAGTGACGGAAACGAGCGGCATCTAACACGCCGGCCATGCCCACAACCTTTTCCGGTTTGAACCCGGTTTTTTGCTGCATCAAACCAACCATAGCATCAAGCGGATTGGTGATAACTATAACGAAAGCATTTGGCGCATTGTTTTTTATACCTTCTGCAACTGTTGAGATTATTTTTGTATTTATATCTACCAGATCATCACGGCTCATTCCAGGTTTACGAGGAACGCCAGCCGTTACTATAACTACATCACTGCCCGCTATATCTTTATAATCGTTCGAGCCTTTCATGTTTGAATCGAAAGATTCAACCGGAGAGCTTTCTGCGATATCAAGTGCCTTACCCTGAGGAATGCCTTCGTTTATATCGAAAAGCACTACATCACCAAGCTCTTTAAGCCCTATAAGATGGGCAAGTGTACCGCCGATATTACCGGCGCCAATAAGTGCAATTTTGTTACGTTTAGCCATAAGTGTTATTCCTCAATTGGTTATCTTAGCCCAATTTATAAACAAGAAATTAGCTATTGCAAGCACATACAAAAACTGCTACTGGCGACATGCCCTACAAAGGGATTTAACCCCAACTTAAGGAAGCTATCATGAAACGATACAATCTCCTAAAATTACTTACCATAACCGCAATATTCCTTTCATCACAACAAGCTGAAGCGAGAGACCAGATACGTATAGTTGGCTCTTCAACAGTTTACCCTTTTGCAACAGTGGTTGCTGAAGAGTTTGGTACAAAAACTGATTTCAGAACGCCGATAGTTGAAGCTACAGGTACAGGTGGTGGTTTCAAATTATTCTGTGAAGGTGTTGGTGAACAATTCCCTGATATTTCTAACGCATCAAGAGCCATCAAAGATTCAGAAATTCAACTTTGTAAGGCAAATGGTGTTAACAATCCTATAGAGATTAAAATTGGTTTTGATGGGATAGTTGCAGCAAATGCTATCGAGGGTGATAAATACGACCTTACTAAAAAAGAAATATTCCTGGCTATTGCTAAGAAAATTCCAGTTAACGGCAAGTTAGTTGATAACACATATAAGAACTGGAATGAGATTGACCCTAAGCTTCCTGCTAAGAAGATCGAAGTTTACGGCCCACCGCCTACATCTGGCACTCGTGATGCATTCGTAGAGATAGTTTTGGACAGCGTTTGTGAAGCAATGCCTGAATTCAAAGCAGCATTCGCAGATGAAGCGGTTCGCAAGAAAGAATGCCAGCAGATACGTGAAGATGGTGCCTACATTGAATCGGGTGAGAACGATAATCTTATTGTTCAGAAACTTAAAAACAACAAGGATGCGCTTGGTATTTTCGGATACAGCTACTTGATGCAAAACACATCTTCATTACAAGGTAGTCATGTTGATGGTGTAGCTCCTACGTTCGAGAACATTGCTTCTGGTACATATGGCGTTTCACGCTCTCTATTTATATACGCAAAAGCCGAACATATTGGTACGGTTAATGGCCTGAAAGAATTCCTGAAAGAGTTTGTTTCAGAAGAGGCTATTGGTGATGAAGGTTATGTAGCAACTAAAGGTTTGATACCTTTGAAGAAAGAAGAAAGAGAAGCTTCTGCTAAGAAAGTTGCTGATATAAAGTAGCTAATAACCAGAACCTAGAACACTGATTTTTTCTTAATTTTTTCGAGCTTGCGCATAATATATTCGCGCTTCATTTTAGAGATATGCTCAACAAAAACTATGCCGTTGAGGTGGTCAATTTCATGTTGTACACATACGGCGGCTAGTTTTTCAAAGGCCATCTCTCTTTCTTCCCCGTAATAATCGAAGAATTTTACCCTCACCTTTTCAGGGCGCTCTACTTCTGCAAATTGCGCAGGAAAAGATAAGCAGCCTTCTTCAAACACAAATTTATTATCGCTTTGCCACACTATTTCAGGGTTGATCAAAAATAATGGGTCTGGCTCGGCATCAGGGTGGTGCGTACCATCGTATCGGATAGAGCCTTGGGCGATATCCATTACCAGAATTCTTTTCTGAACACCAACCTGCACGGCTGCAAGCCCAAGCCCGTTACTATCGTACATTGTTTCCAGCAGGTCATCCATGAACTTACGCAAGTCATCATTAAGCTCTTCAGGCTTAACCGCCTCAGAAACTTTTTTTAGCCTTGGATCAGGAGCTATAACTAAAGGTAATACTGCCATAACTAATCAAACCTATTATTTCTTGGAATGCCCTGCGGGGCTGCCTTACCTTTTCCTGCACGCCAGCCTTTCCAAGCAAGAAGTTCTTTTGACTTAAGACCTTTATCTTTCCATCTAAGCCCTTCTTCAATATTGAATAGTTTTATATCAGTTAAGTTGCCATCTTTGAATTTTTGCAATGTAACGCCCTGGCCTTTTTTCATTACAGGAATTTCTTCGATGCCGAATACAAGCATACATCTGTTATCGCCTAAAGTTGCAACATGTGTACCGCTTACCTTCATGCATTTTATCGCTTTCTCGCCCGGGTTAAGGTTTAGAACCTGCTTACCGCCTTTTGTTGAAGCAAGAACATCAGCGGCCAAAACCACAAAACCCTTGCCTTTGCTTGAGGCAATAAGAAGTTTTGAGGTCTCATCGAAGATTTCCAGATCAAGTATATCTTCGCTTTCATTTAGTTCGAACATCAGCCTTATTGGGTCGCCAAAGCCTTTGCCGCCAGGAATTTTATCAGCCGCAAGAGTATAGAACCTGCCAGATGATGTGAATATTAATATTTTATCTGTGGTTAAAGCCTTGATCAGGTACTTCTCGTT
>CAZLZP010000026.1:7107-19103 GCA_964564045.1 uncultured Rickettsiales bacterium | reverse complement strand
TACTTAGTGATTCCAACTTTGATCTTTTATCGCGGATATAAAAATTGATTGAGCCATTCATGCGTTCGGTAATGTCATCTAGGCGCTGGGCGATGTTAGCCAGCATTTGCTTAGGTGAGATAAGGCCAGCTTTGCGTGCCTTCAGAACATCTTCCAGATTTTTTATATGGCGGGTTATGCCAGAGTAGGCACGTTTTTTATAATCCATTACGCACGCAATAAGATCTTCCTTCACCGGCACGGCAATTTCAGCCGCAGCAGTTGGTGTTGGCGCACGCCTATCTGATGCAAAATCTATCAGCGTTGTATCGGTTTCGTGCCCAACTGCCGATATAAGTGGAATATTAGAATTAGCCGCCGCACGCACAACTATTTCTTCATTGAATGCCCACAGATCTTCAATACTGCCGCCACCACGAGCAACTATAAGAACATCTGGCTTGTATTTTTCTGATGAGTTAAAGAATTCTATACCCTCGGCAACCTGCTGGGCAGCCCCCTCGCCCTGAACGGCAACGGGATAAAGCAGAACGTGAACACCAAAACGTTCGGAAATACGGTGCAGGATATCTTTTATCACCGCGCCTGTGGGGGAAGTTATAACGCCAATTGTTTGCGGCATGTATGGCAGCGGTTTTTTACGGGATGCATCAAACAGACCTTCGGCAGCAAGTTTCTTTTTAAGCTCTTCAAGCTTAGCCAGCATATCGCCAATGCCGGCAACCTTTATATCGTTGCATACTATCTGGTAATTAGAGCGTGCCGGGTAGGTATTTACATTGCCGTAAACTTCAACCTCCTGCCCTTCTTCCAACCTGAACTTCAGCTTAGAAGCCACTCCGCGCCAGCAAACAGCGTTTATTACCGAGCTTTCATCTTTTAGGTTAAAATATACATGGCCGCTGGTATGCAGCTTCAGGCCGCTTATTTCGCCCTTTATACGAACATTGCTGAATTCGTTGGTTAGCGCATTTTGTATAAGCGCCGATATCTGGCTTACGCTGAATATATTTTGGCCATCTTCTGCGGCTATGTGGGAAATACTAGACATATATTACTACTTATAGTAATTAGCACCGCAAATGACAAAGAATTTCTACATAACCACCCCTATTTATTACGTGAATGATTCGCCGCACCTTGGCCATGCGTACACAACTATAGCGTGCGATGTTATGGCAAGATTCAAAAGACTTTCTGGTGACGATGTGTATTTTCTTACCGGAACAGATGAACACGGCCAGAAAATAGATAAGGCAGCAAAAGATGCCGGGGTAGATGCGCAGAAGTTCACCGACCTTGTTTCGCAAAGATTTCAGGCATTGGTAAAGGCGAAAGATAGCGAGAATTTACTGAATATTACAAATGATGATTTCATTCGCACCACGGAAGAAAGGCATAAAAAAGCATGCGCTGAACTGTGGAATAAAATGGAAGCGAACGGACATATTTACCTGGATAAATACGCCGGCTGGTATTCTGTGCGTGATGAAGCTTACTACCAGGAAGGCGAGCTGGTTGCGGGCAAAGCCCCAACAGGCGCTGATGTTGAATGGGTGGAAGAAGAAAGCTATTTCTTCGATCTTTCCAAATGGCAGGATAAGCTTTTAAAGTTCTATGAAGAGAATCCAGAATTTATAATTCCTAAAACCAGATATAATGAAGTTGTTAGTTTCGTTAAAAAAGGCCTGAAAGACCTTTCTATTTCTCGCACAACTTTCAGCTGGGGCATTAAAGTTCCCGGTAACGATAAGCACGTAATGTATGTTTGGGTTGATGCGCTAACAAACTACCTAACCGCAATCGGCTACCCCGACACAAACAAAGATAGTTTTAAAAAATACTGGCAGGCAGATACGGTTCACCATGTTGTGGGGAAAGATATAATTCGCTTCCATGCGGTATTCTGGCCTGCATTCTTAATGGCTGCTGAACTACCAGTGCCGAAGCAGATAGTTGCACATGGCTGGTGGACAGCTGAAGGCGAAAAAATGAGCAAGAGTTTAGGCAACGTTATTGCCCCTCGCGATCTGGTTGCTGATTACGGGCTAGATCAGATACGTTATTTTTTAATGAAGGCCATGCCCTTCGGTAACGATGGCGATTTGGCACGAGGCCAACTGGTTGATACAGTAAATGCCGACCTTGCAAATAATTTTGGTAATTTGGCGCAGCGTACATTAAGCATGATAGCGAAAAACTTCGAAGGCAGAATTCCTAAGCCAACTGTAATTGAAGATTTCGGCTGGAAGGAACATTTCAAAAATATTCAGAATGAAATGAATGGCTTTCAGTACCAGAATGCATTGAACGAAATTGTGCTGCTTGGAAATAAGGCAAATGAATATGTTGATAAGCAGGCTCCGTGGACATTGAAGAAAGAAGGCAAAATAGATGAGATGGGCGGCGTACTATATAACCTTGCAGAAGTTGTGCGCAAAATTGCTATTCTGCTTCAGCCTTACTGCCCGGAAGCTACTGCCAAATTGCTAGACCAGCTGGTTGTAGATAAAGATAAACGCAGTTTTGAACATCTTGAAAAAGGCGCGCTGAAAGCAGATAGCGGCCTACCTGCCCCAACCGGCGTTTTCCCACGCCTTGAAGTAAAACCAAAGAACGAAGATTTGAAGGTGATGTAAATTTAGTTCACAAGTGCACAGTTGACAGTGCACAGAATTTCTGAGAACTGTGAACAGTGAACTTAGAACTACTTTATGCAGAATAACAAAGAATTATTCATAGTCGATTCGCACTGCCACTTGAATTATGAAGGGTTGAAAGACCGTGTGCCGGAAGTGATAAAGGCTGCGAATGATGCTGGGGTGAAGATATTACAAAGCATATGCACCCGCCTTACCGAATTTGAAGATATATACAAACTAACGCAAGAGTATGAATGCGTTTGGGCTTCAGCAGGTATTCATCCGCACGAGGCCGATAACCACAAAACTTCAGTAGAAGCTTTGGTAGAACTTGCAAAGCGCCCTAAAACCATAGGCATTGGTGAAACCGGACTAGATTATTATTACGACCATGGTTCACCCGAGGCGCAGAAGAAAAGTTTTGAGATACACATGGAAGCTGCAAGTAAAAGCGGGTTGCCGATAATTATCCACACGCGTGATGCCGAGGCAGATACCTACGAAATGCTAAAAAACTTTATGAAGGATAAACCACTTAAAGGCCTACTTCACTGCTTTACGGGCACCGCAGACCTGGCACAAAAGGCGTTAGACCTTGGGCTTTATATTTCTATTTCCGGCATAATAACTTTTAAGAATGCTACCGAACTACGTGATGTGGTAAAAAATGTTGTGCCGATGGATAGATTATTGGTTGAAACAGACTCCCCTTTCCTGGCCCCTGTGCCTTATCGTGGAAAAACCTGTGAGCCTGCATATACACGCAATACCGCTGAGTTTATTGCCGAGCTAAAAGGTATAAGCCTTGAAGAACTAGCAACAAAAACCACTGAGAATTTTTTAAGATTGTTTGATAAGGTTAGGGTTTAGCCGCGTTCCTGCCCGTTATCACCCCTGCGCGTTCCGCCTCTACCGCCGTTATTAGGAACATCTTCTTGCGGTTCTTTGCCACTGGTTTTATGTGGTCGACCTTCGCCGCCCCTGCTTGGTGCAGTAGGCTCACCCTTAGCGCTTAGAATATTATTTAAGAATGATGGTTTATCGTTCATAACCCCTCGCTTTTTTAGATATTATCTCAAAAAGTTAGCATTAAATCAACCCTAATTCACCCATTTTAGCAGCATATCTTCAACCTGCTCTTGCTTTACGGGCTTGGCTAAGTAGTCATCCATACCGGCTTTTATGCATTTTTCATCATCGCCTTTAATAGCGTGGGCAGTTAGCGCAACTATTGGCGTGTGGCTTTGGCGGTTGGCTTTTTCTACCTCACGGATAATTTTGGCGGCCTCGTAGCCATCCATGTTGGGCATCTGGCAATCCATGAAGATAAGATCGTACTTCTTACGCTTAACCTTGCCCACTGCCTCGCCGCCATCTTTTGCGGAATCTATTCGCAGGTTATATTTATCCATCATGCGGGAAACTACCAGGCGGTTAATATCGTTATCGTCAACCACCAAAATTTCGCGATCACGCAGCTTTAGTATATCACGCGTAACTTTTAATTTAGGGTTCTCTTCATGGAACGAATGAATGGTTACGAATGGAAGTTCTTTTTTGTTTTTTATGGCATCAACTATTTTTGCCAGGCCTTCCTTCAGTGCATCAAAATGAATAGGCTTGGTGAAATAGCCCCTTATGCCGTGCCTTTCAGCTTCGTTACGTTCGCCCTTATAGGGCAAGGCTGAAATATATATCAGCGCTATATCTTTGTATTTTTGTTTTAACAGATCGGCAATATCGAAAGAGTTATCCATAGCCGATTTAGTTAGGCAAAGTACTGCGGCATCAAGCTTATCACCCGCGTTTTCTAGTCCACTAATAACTTCCATAACATGGCGCTTACTGCCAGATGCAAGAACCACAGCACCATAACTTTCGCATTGTTCAATAAGCACGTTCTGGGAAGTTACGTTATTATCGACTACCAGAATATGGGCGCCTTTTAGCGCACTGATATCTACGGAAGCTTTTTTGTTGGTTTGCTTGCTATCTGTTTTTAATTTAATAGTGAACCAGAAGTTTGAGCCCGCACCAGGAGTTGAATATACACCTATTTCGCCGCCCATCATGGACGAAAGTTCTTTGCAAATGGCCAAGCCAAGACCTGTGCCACCATATTTACGGGTGGTTGAGGTATCTGCCTGATCGAACTTTTTGAATATTTTATCGAGGTGGTCTTTTGCAATGCCTATGCCGGTATCTTTCACCGAGCAGCGAATTTCAGCAACGCCGTTCTCTATTTTATTAAGCCGGATATCTATTGATATATGGCCTTCTTCAGTGAATTTAAGTGAGTTAGATATAAGGTTGACGAATATCTGACGTATCCTTCCCGGGTCACCTATCATGTAGCGTGGCGCTTCCGGAGAGTAACGCACGATTATCTCCATTTTCTTTTCCTGAACCTTATATGTGTGCATATCAGCCACATCTTCCACAAGCATTTGCAAGTCGAACGGAACATTTTCAAGCGCAACCTTACCGGCCTCTATTTTAGAGAAATCGAGAATATCGTTCACTATTTCCAGCAGAGCCTCAGAAGATTGAACGATGGTTTTTACATATAGTTTCTGTTCAATACCAAGATCACTTTTTGCAAGTAAGTTTGCCATGCCTACCACGCCATTCATGGGAGTTCTTATTTCATGGCTCATGTTTGCAAGGAATTCCGATTTCATTTTCGCTGCGCCTTCCGCAAGGTTCTTGGCCTTTTCCAGATCAGCGGTTTGCTTCTCAAGCATTTGTGTGTAGAATTTATTTGTTTCCAGTGTTTTCTGAAGATCGGTAATATCTGTATTCGAACCTATTGCTTTTACCGACACGCCGTTCTCAGAAAGGAATTTTGCACGTGATATTATATACCTTATAGAGCCATCTTTATGATAAAAACGTAATGACCTTTCAAAGTTCCTGCCGGTATTTCTGCAATCGAACATTGTTTTTTCAGCCAGAAGTTTATCATCAGGGTGAAGAAGTTTCTGGAAGGTTGGATGTTCGTTGGGCAATTCATCATCTGTGTAGCCCAGCATGTTTTTCCATGTTGGCGAGAACCATATTTTATCGCTTTTCAGATCCCACTCCCAAAGGCCTACCTTACTTGTTTCCATGCCGTGGGTGATAAAATCTGTTTTATCCTTCAGCTCTTTCTGAGACATTAGCATACCCAGTTCAAACTGGTTCTGCGATTCTATCATTTGGTTGAACAGGCAGGAAAGCTCAAATATTTCATCACGGCCAGGAATCTGTACTGTTTGGTTCTTCAGGCCCAATGAGCGCTGGCGTATTATCTCGCGGAATTCATGGATCCTTCTGATTATGAATTTGTTCAGAAAGAAATAGATAAGGAACGACGTTACGATTATTTCAGCCGCAACAAATTCGATGATCTCTAATGCATTATTCTTGCCAAGTTCATCTGCCAGCCTGAAATAAATAAGTACCCCGATAATAATATTTGAGAATATTACCGGCAGCAAAATTTTTGCGATAAGGCTTTTAGAAATAAATTTCATATATTATTTAGACTATAAACCAGAAGTTATTTAATCAACTAAACTTCAACTTTCTCACGGATTATAACTTTACGTGGAAGCGTAACTGTTACTTCTGTGCCAGCGCCAAGCTTACTGCGGATATCGAGCGTGCCATTATGAAGCTCGGCAAATAGCTTGCACAGAGGAAGGCCAAGGCCGGTGCCTGCTATGGCCCTATCTTTATGCACCTGCCCGAACGCCGAAAGTGCCTTTGGAATATCTTCCTCACGCATGCCAATACCGGAATCTTTCACTGTAAGTACGAACTCTTCGTTGTCGTTAATTTTTGCGGTAACATTTATAACATCGCCTTTCTCGCTGAATTTAACCGCGTTAGAGATAAGGTTAATTAATATCTGTTTTATTTTACGTTTATCTACGAACACATAAGGCAATGATTTTGGCGCATTTGATGTAATGATTATACCGTCACTTTTCGCGCGCTCATCAAACATGCGTACAACCTCGTTAACCACACGGTAAACAGCAACTTCTTCAGGGCGTATCTCTAGCTTGCCCGCCTGACCTTTCGAGAATTCGAGTATATCGTTTATTAAAGAAAGAAGGTGGTTACCGCAACCGTGGATATCTTTCAGCCTTTCACGCTGCTTTTCATTTATTTTACCAAAATATTCGGTCATCAGCATTTCGGAAAAACCAATGATGGCATTCAGGGGAGTACGTAATTCATGGCTCATGTTCGCAAGGAAATCAGACTTGGCCTTGCTTGCCGCCAGTGTTTTTTTCTCAGAGGCGCGAAGTTTTGATATCTGCTTGGCCAGTTCTACTGAGAAGAACGCCACCACCAGAACGAATAACAGGAATATTATATAAAGTATGGCATCGCTCAAGCGTTCAGAGTTCCAATCGCGAAGTATATCATCGCCGTGGAATACCAGCGCCACCTGCATTTGAATTTTGGGAATGCTGAGGAAGGAATATATGCGAAGTTTCTCATCAGATATTCCTGTGGCCTTGGTTATTATAACTTTTTGATCTTTGCCCTTGGCGCTGAATTCATTGCTGAACACAAAGTTATCATCGAACTGCTTACTATCCTGAGCTTCATGGGGTAAGAAAGGATCGTATATTTTTACGCCATCTGGGTGATGGGTGATAATGAGCTTTGTCATGGAGTTCTTTTCAACCGAATTGAAGAAGTTCACCACATAATCGATGTTCACAATGGCAAGTATTATGCCATCGAAGCTGCCATCAAGTTTATCAAGCCTTCTGCTAACAACTATAAAACCCTTCTGCCCTTTCGTATAGCTGGGCTGCCTGCCAACGTAGAACTGATCGATCTCATCGACATGGAATTTAAAGTAATCTTCCTGACTGACAAATTCCTTACCTTCCATCCAGAGTTTATAACCCTGTTTTCTGTAGATAGCCCGTATCTCGCCGAATTCATTGGTCATTAACATTGCGGATATTTGTGGAGATTGATCTATCCACGATATGATATTGTTCTGGGTATCTTGCTGAAGGTTCTGGCTGTGCCCGAACAGCAGGTTTGAACGATGTTTTTCAGCAGCCCTTTCTAGCACCACATCAACCGCAAGGAAGGTAGATTCCATGTTATCACCCATTGCACGGGTAATACTTTCTATTTCTTCTTTCTTGGAGCTTACTTCTTTATGGTAACGGTTTATACCGCGGTAAATAATGATAACAGTATTAACAGTAACTATCAGAACGCTGAACAGCATGATGAACCGCACAATCGAAAACTTGAACGGATTTACTTTATCGACCTTGTTAGCCACCTTACCAGCCATGTTACAATTTTTCCCCTCGAAAGGAAAATTTATATTTTAAAATGAGTTATAACTTTATTAATTACATTTATAAGCTAATTATAACAAACAAAAGTTATTTTACTTCGAATTTTATGAATTTTCACAGAAACAGAGAGAATATTCTTTTTGCATGGTGGTGGACCGTAGACAGATACATTATCTCGGGCATACTTACTTTGCTTGCCGTAGGCTTTACGCTGGTAATGGCCGCCAGCCCAACAGTAGCGGAACGCATAGGTCTTGGCTATTTTCACTTTGTTCAAAGACAGGTTATTTATATTATTGCAGGCATAGTTATTATGTTCTGCGCATCACTGCTTAGCCCGGTTAGCACAAGAAGACTTTCGGTAATGGCCTTCATTTTATTTTTTATACTGCTTATTATGGTTGATGTTGCCGGCTTTGAAACAAAAGGCGCAAAACGCTGGATATATCTGGGCGGCATATCGCTTCAGCCTTCTGAACTGTTAAAACCTTTCTTCGCTGTACTTACCGCATGGCTTATAACCAGAAAGAATTCTGATAATAAATTCCCGGGATTTGCTATATCTACAGTTATTTTTGCAACAATAGCTTTTCTGCTTATACGACAGCCCAACTTTGCCATGACCCTGACAACAGGAACCATCTGGTTCACGCAGATGATAATTGGTGGCTTAAATATTTTTATCATTATTGCATTAGGGATAGCAGGCTTGTTTGGCATAGTTGCCGCATACCATTTTTTACCGCACGTGCAGCACAGGATAGATCTTTTTTTAAGCTCTTCCGCCGGCACTGCTGAAAACTACCAGACAGAGAAATCTCTAGAGGCGTTCAACAATGGGGGCATTCTTGGAACCGGCGCCGGGCAAGGCGTAGTAAAACAGATATTGCCTGACGCCCACACAGATTTTATTTTTTCGGTAGCCGGTGAGGAATTCGGCCTATGGTTATGTTTATTTATAATTGCGCTTTATGGCTTTGTTGTTTTTCGCTGCCTGTACCGAGCTTACTTCGAAAAAGATCTTTTTATTATGCTTGCTGTTACCGGCCTTACCATGCAAATATTCTTCCAGGCAGCAGTGAATATGGGCGTTGCAACGAACCTTCTGCCAAATACCGGTATGACGCTACCTTTTATTAGCTACGGAGGTTCATCTATGCTTTCGGTTTCACTGGTAGTTGGTATGATACTTTCTTTAACGCGTAAGAAGTTTGGATAATTCAATATGGAACTAAAAGGTACAATATTTTTAGCAGCAGGCGGCACAGGTGGGCATATATTCCCTGCCGTTGCCCTTGGTGAAGAACTGGGGCGCAGGGGCTACAAGCCAGTTCTTATAACAGATAAACGCACAAAAGTTTATCTGGCAAAAAGCGAGCACATTGCTGTTGAATTCATTCCCCTAAAATATCCTTATGGCAGCCTTATTAAAAAAGCACTCGGTGCGTGGAGCCAGATAGTTTGCTACTACAAAGCAAAGGCGCTGATAAAAAAACATAAGCCGCTTTGCGTGGTTGGCTTTGGCGGATATCCAAGCTTTCCTACGTTATATGCCGCCATAAACAAAAATGTTAAAACAATTTTACACGAACAGAATTCTGTTCTGGGCAAAGCCAACCAGATGCTAGCTGGCAAAGTTAGTAAAATAGCGACATCGTTCCCCGATGTTATGCGTATTGAAGATAGAGAGCTTGCGAAAGTTGAATATACCGGCAACCCTGTTCGCCCCGCGGTGCAATCTATACGGAATTTAGCATACCCGCAATTTGATGAAAATTCTGCGCTGCATATTCTGGTAACCGGTGGAAGCCAGGGAGCAAGCGTATTTGCGCGCGTAGTGCCGGAAGCGATACGAATGCTACCGAATGAATATCACCAGCGCATACGAATTGATCAGCAGTGCCGCGTTGAAGATATGGAAAATGTAAAAAAGATATACAAGGAAGCCGGAATTAATGCAGAACTTGCAAGTTTCTTCGCTGATCTTCCAAACAGAATGGCCTCGGCACATCTGGTAATTTGCAGAAGCGGCGCTTCAAGCCTGGCGGAAGCAAGCGTTGCCGGTAGGCCAGTTATTATGGTGCCCTTCCCTAACGCGAAAGATAATCACCAGATGATAAACGCAAATTCATACGAAGATTTAGAAGCCGGGTGGGTAATGCCGGAAGAAAGTTTTACGCCTGATGCGCTTGCATTCAAAATTGAAAATTTGATGAAGCTGCCTTCTGCTTTGCTTGAAGCTGCAGAGAAATCTAAGAAGGCCGGCATACCTGATGCCGATAAGAAACTAGCTGATCTGATAGAAAAATTAATAGGTTAGCACGATTTTTGACCTTTTTTCTTAGTGCATTGTCCTTAAATTTCAATAAGTTATGATTTAGCCGCCCGATGTTAACCATTTGTTAACACTTTTATGATATAATAAAGGCTCGGGGATAACCACGCGAGGGAATTATGTCTGGTACAGGCGATAACGAATTAACAAAAGAACAGAAAACACAGATATCTGAGTATGCGATATACAACGCAAGAGATGTTGCTGCTGTAAAAGAATTTATTGTGCAGAATGACCCTAAAGGTTTTGCTGCTTATGTGGCTAGCGCAAGAGACGCAAGCGGAAATTCCAGACCATTACATTTAGAGGGAATGGAAGTACAAGGCGTTAACATTGGCGCCAGCCCAAATAGCCCGGATAAGATAATGGGCAAAGCTCATGAACTTGAAGGCAAGTGGGATTTTTCCCGCTGTATTATGCATGGTGTGAAGCTTCATGACCTTGAATTTCAGGAAGCACATTTGCCTAATAGCTTTACAACCGCCGAACTTGGTGTTGGCGAAAGCAAAGATTTTGAGAGATATCCAGCCGTTCTAGAGAACGTAACGATAGCAAGAGGGAGTATCAAAAATTTAGAGGGCGTGGTAATTACTGGTGATCATGGGTTAAGTATTGGAGCATCTGATAGCGTATTTGATTTGAGGGATGCAAATCTACAGAATTTAAAATTTAAAGGCGCGCATGCAAGAATAGATATCTTGGGCGATGTTGATGTTGCCGGTGCGCAGCGGGGCGGCGAAGCTACGTATAAAGGCGAAGAGATTCTAGATTACAACACGAATATAGCAGAGCTTGAGGCGAAGGTTAAGGCCGCACCGGGCGGAACAAAAGAGTGGCAAGAAGCTCGTGCAGCAGTACAGCAGGCTAAAGAAGAAAATTTCAAACTTGAAACGGCAGATAGAACTGAGTTAGGGCAATGGCAAAAAAGAGCCCCTGCACTTCTGGCGGAATTCAGTAAAGATAATAATTTACCAGTGATTGACCCAGTACAAAATATGAATAGTATATCGCGTGACCAGCTTGCAGCTATTAGACATGTGCTGGCTGAAGATGATCTTGCTTCGGTACATTTAGCTGGCCACTTCCTAAGTAAACACGGCCCTGCCCCAGAAGAAAGAAGAGACCTGGGTAATTATACATATGCAGGAAACGCACCAAAAGCGCCTAGCGGCCCTTTGGGCGCTGGCGATTCCGACGATAGTTGTTCTAAGCCATCATCTGCTTATGGCGGCGCTGATAAAGGCGGAAGAAAATTATAAGTATTTAAATTGAGGAATAATTTATGTCGGAATTTGAAGATAAAAAACCTAAAGAAACCCAGCAGACTTCTGCTAGTGTTATGCGAGCCGTTATCAACGGCTACAACGATGGATATCTAACAGAAAGTGCCGCTGCTGCTATGTGGAATGATTGGGTCGCTACAAATAGAGCAGTCGCTGATGCAGATGGAAATCTCTGGAGGGCGAACCTGAAGAGATTTGATTTTAACGAATATGATGACCCGGATTTTGGCAAAGAATATAGGTCAGGATACATACAGCACCTACCTGCTGGACTAGATCTGGAAGGAGCAAATCTAAAGCGCGCTGATTTAAACTTTACAAACTTTGATGGCGCAAACCTTAGAAATGCAAATATTTCCAGAGGCACTCTGGAAGGTACAACATTCTGCAATACCGATATCTCAGGGGCGAT
>CAZLZP010000026.1:0-7097 GCA_964564045.1 uncultured Rickettsiales bacterium | reverse complement strand
ATGCTAAACAACGCAACAGTGGCTAATTTAGAATTTCCAAGAGGTAAGGCCAATGACGCGATTTTTGACGGATCTCTTTTTGGCGGCACTATTAATTTTAAAGGAACCGATCTTAGTGGCAGTAGTTTTTATGATATAAAAACAGAAGTTGGGACAATAGTAGCGTTCGAAGGTGCTACACTAGATGGTGTTACAGGTAACTTGAGAAGGTTTTCAAAAGAGTTCGCAGCCGCTACGAATGAAACAAAAGAACTTCCGGCGCCAAGGCAGGAACGATTAGTTATAGAGGATATTCAACATACAGAAAAAGATGATTTTGAAAGAGACCCGAATGGGTTTAGTTTTAATGTACACGTTGAAGGCGGAGCCGGTTCGCTAAGTACCGATTATAGTTCAACCACCCGCTGGGCAGGACAAGAAGCGACTGGTATCGACACATCTATGAATATTGGCAATGGCGTTTATACAGGCGGCGTATGGGATTATAAGGAAAGCAGAATAAATGAAAGCTTCCAAAAAATTTCGCTTAAAAAGGAGCTAGGTGTAGATGCTAATATTCCTGTATCAGATTCTGTAAGTTTAAGAACCTCACTTAACTATTCCAGCACTTTCGTTCCTGATGATAGATACGATGGGCAAGCCAGCCAGGGAAGTGTTTCTACTGATTATCCTAATAGATTAAAATTTGTAAGTCTTTCAGCAAAGCTTACTCCTGCAGTTAATTTGGGTAGGTTTTCATTACTGGCGGGCGCCAGTTATAATGCAATAAATTATGAGCTTAACACGCAAACGGCACAAATATACACCAGACAAAGTGACGGTATTGAGGGCTATCGCTCTAGCAATACACACATTGAAAATACAACTAGCGGCTTAAATGCAGTAGCTGGATTAGAGTACAGGTTAGGAAAAGGTTATACTCTTGCTGCGCACGGCTCATTTCCACTTACACATACTTATAAATCGGAAAAAGACTACGTTCCAGCAGGGCAATTTACCAACCTTGATCTTGGAGTTAAAAAAGACCTTGGCAGGTTTGGGCAGATAGATCTTGGTGTTGCTCAAACTCTAGGTGCGCCGCTAGCTACAACTTCACCTCAGGTAACAACAAGTAGCACTAGCTTAGAACAAGTTATCGTAACTATGGGGCTTTCACTTGGTATAAACACCAATAAAAATGACAGGGACGCAAAAAGGCTGGAAGAAGCGAAAGAAAAAATGGAAAAGCTTCAGAATGGCGAGATTCCTGCAAAAACCAAGAAGCCAAAGGGCCCAGGCCTTTAATTGATATTTACCCTCTTGACCAACTCTTCCATTGTTGGTTTGTAGTTATCGCGTTCCCACATTTCTTCACACTTGCGAAGTATATCTCCCAGCTTTTTGCTAGGCGGAATGCCCATTTCAATAAGGTGGTGGCTTTTAACCGGAAAATCTGGCACGGCAAAATCTGCGATGAATTTGATCAGTTTTTCTGCCGCGGCTTTATCTACCCTGCCCTTGGCGTAATTTAGAATGATGTAATCGTAGAATTCATCTTTTCCGTTAATGCGCGCAGAACGGCGAATTTGATAATCGTCTTTAAAATCTATTTCTAAAGCCTCACGCAGGCGGAACAGAAAACGAAGTTCTTTATTTGAAAGACGCCATTTTTCAGCAAGCTCATCTATTTTTTCATCTGGAATTTTAGAGCATAATATTGTTGCCAAAGAAACAATAGGGTTAGGCTCTTTTTCAAAATCGTACACGCTTTTCAGCTTTTCTATTCTGAAATCTTTTTCATCTATGTTAGAAATAAGTTGAAGTATTTTCGTGCTTACCATTTCGGTAAGAGCTTCCAAAGTTTTCTCTGCGTTCGGAGAGGATAAAAGTTTTGTCATTTCAGCATGTATACGCTCGCCGGAAATAGCGTTTAACCCATCACTTAAGCTTTTTACAGCATCTAACTGGCTTTTCAGTATTTTCTCTTTTCCGTAGTAAGCGTGGAAGCGGAACATACGTAAAATACGCAAGTAATCTTCCTTTATGCGGTCTTCGGCATTGCCAATAAAACGAATCAAGCCTTTTTTAATATCTTCGGCGCCATTGAAGTAATCTGTAATATTACCTTCCACATCCATATAAAGTGCGTTGAATGTAAAATCACGCCTGCTGGCATCTTCCTTCCAGTCTTTCGTATAGGCTACTTTCGCATGCCTGCCATCAGTTTCTATATCGGCGCGCAGGGTGGTTATTTCGTAGTTCTTACCTTCATACACTATGGTTACCGTGCCAAAATCGATACCAGTTGGAATAACGCGCACCTTCTTTTTCTCAAAAACATGGGTTACTTCATCTGGCGTAAGGTTGGTTGCAATATCGATATCTGTAACCGCGCCATCAATTAACGAGTTGCGGACGCAGCCGCCAACAAAGCGGGCTTCAGCGCCCTTGCCAAAGTTGTTTATTATCTGAAGTACTTCCCTGCCCTTATTTAACATTGTTCTGAACCTGATCGCTCTGAATTTCCATTATAAGCGTTTCCGGCTGGGTAAGGCCGTAATATAACAGGGTGCCTATAACCATTAAGAACGTGGCTATTAATGTATAGTACATAAACCTTTTTTTCTTTTCGATGAATGCATCATACACGCCAGGAATTTCCTTGTTTTTTACCGCACGCAGATACCATATACCAAACACTATGGTTGGCAGGAAGGCAGGCCATAATCTGAGAAGAACTTTTAACATATTAGTTGGTATTGTAAGTTATGCACATATAGTGTATAACCTTTTTTAATTTATTCTAGGAAATTTATGAGAATTGGAATTGTAGGCGCCGCCGGAAGAATGGGCAAAATGAATATTCGTGAAGTGCTTTCACAAAAAGGCGCGACGCTTGCCGCTGCACTTGAAACGAAAAACAGCGCAGAAATAGGTGCTGATGCCGGTGAGCTTATTGGTGAAAAAGCAATTGGCGTTAAGCTTTCCGACGACCTGAAAAAATTCATTGAATCGGTTGATGGTATAATAGATTTCTCGAGCCCTGCTTCTACCATTGAAATAGGCAAACACGCTGCTGAAAAAGGTCTGGTGCATATAATCGGCACAACAGGACTTAACCCGCATCAGGAAGAAACGCTTAGGCTGTACGGAAAAAGCTCTAAAATTGTTTACGCTCCCAATTTCAGTATTGGCGTTAACCTTGCGCTTGCACTGGTTGAAAAAGTTGCCTCTACGCTTGATGACTCTTACGATATTGAAATTGTTGAAATGCACCATAACAAAAAAGTTGATGCCCCTTCCGGTACCGCACTTGGCCTGGGTAAAGCAGCTGCAAAAGGCAGAAAAGTAAAACTTGAGAATGTTTGGAATAAAAGCCGTGATGGCCATACCGGCGAAAGAAAACGCGGCGAGATAGGCTTTGCCACAATTCGCGGCGGCGATGTTGTGGGCGACCACACGGTTATATTCGCAACCGAGGGCGAGCGCATTGAAGTAACCCACAAAGCCGGTGACAGAAAAATATTCGCAGCAGGCGCGGTTCGCGCGGCGCTTTGGGCCAACAGCCAAAAACCCGGCCTATACAGCATGGCTGATGTACTGGGGCTATAATTCAGCTATATTCCAATATGTTATAATTTTATTGCGCTGTTAACGATTTGTTAACCTTTTTAGTGTATAATGCTGATACAGCTTAATGGATTAGGGGCATGAGTGAAGAAAACAAAAAACAGATGTTTACAACAAGAAGAAGGTAAAGGGAGAAGGTAATTTTGTGTCTAAAGATGATAAAAGATTTGGTTTAGGTTCCGGCGGAAGCACTTTTAATGATAAAGGTGATGGTTTGCCAGTTGATAGAAGCGAGATGCCTTACCCTAATGGGAAAACCACTGTTATTGCTGACATAAAGAGAATGATAAAAGAGAATTTTAAAAATAAATAAAAGGAGAAAGTTTATGACTAGAGAAATAGATACAAATAATTTTATAGGAATACGAACAGCTTCAAAGCTTTTTGATGGATATCCTGATCAGAATTATTATGGCATTCGTAGAGATGTCTTTTTAAAAGATGCCGTACCAAATGATGATGGTTGGGTAAAACCTGGAAGCGTTGTTACAAACAATTATATCCAATTAGAAGGCCAACCTTTAATCGTAAAATACAAAGAAGAAGCTACAAGAAGGGGAGATCATGGAATGGGCGTTGCAGTAGTTATTAACCCTATCCAGGCCTTAGGCGCAATAGCGGCGGAACAGGATTTTGTTAGCCCTGACCACCTTAAGGTTATGCTTGCTGATAATAAGCTAAAGCTAAAAGCTGGGCTCGCAGAAAAATTAGGCGTAGAAACATCTGAAGATGGAAAGCCTGTTGCGCCTGCAGTTATATTAGAAAAAATGATTGCAAAGGTTAATGAATGCGCAACGTATGCTGAGAAAGGCCCTGTAAGATCAGCTGTATTGGCCTAACTCATCAGATTTTCTAAAGCAGACCAATCTCACCTTCTACACCCAGAACCTGAGCGATGGCCTTTACCTTAGGCGTGGCTTAATATGCTATATATTTCAGTATGTTGGCAATTTAGTTAAAAAATTAATGAATTTTTAACTATTTATGGTATACTACAAATATATTAATAATTAAGGGGTTTTATTATGTCTGATATAGCTAACCAACCAACGCCAGAATTAGAGGCTGTTGATAGCCCGAATTTACCAGATCCTACAAAGAAATCATTCTTGGATAAAGCAAGAGAGTTTCTTGGCCTAAAAGATAATCCCGACACCGATATTACAGATAGAAAGGAAAGAAGAATAAACCGCGCTGTTGCAAAAGCTGTTGAGCGCGACCTGCGAGATAATGTATCGCTTGGAGAAAGAGCTGATGATGTTATCGACCGCGTTGCAAGCGAAGGCGAGAAAAAACCAGTAGGACTAGATGGCAAGAAAGCTCCAAAAAGAAAAGATACGGAAGAGTTGGCAACAAAAATATTCACCGGCGAAGAAGGTGCTGATGCATTAAGCGAAAAGGAAAAAGCAAAAATAGTTGATAGGGCAGTTGAGGCGGCTCTAGAAAAATTAAAGGCTGGAACTTACGCAACAGAAGTAGATTATAGAACGGCCGTTAGAGATGCACTTAGCCATGTGGATATAGATTACCAGTACAGCCAGCAGAAAGACGAAATGAGAAAGCGCATGGACGGCGAAAGCAAAGAAGATTACCAGAAATACAAAGCTGCTTATAGAGAATACGAAGAGGCCTTCAAAAAATGGCCTAAAGCAGAAAGAGTTGAAAGCGTTCATATAGTTGCTGATATTAATGAACTTGGCACAAATAAAAAATTTGAACGTGATGGCGACCAAAAAACCAAGGGTAATGGTGAGCCTAAAGAAGAGGCTCCAAATTACCATCAAGCCAATGAAAGTATTTTAGAACAACGTGGTTTTAAAGTTGCGGCCACTGCAATGCAGGCCATTGTTGGAACAGCTGCAAGCCCAGTTGCTGCCGCTGCACTTATTTTAGCTACAAAAGGCGCCAGAAAAGCAGGTGAGCTTGGTGGAGACAACTATGCTCATGGCGATGAAGTTGAGTTTACAAAGATAAAAGCTGCCATGGAAGGCGTTAAAGAAGGGGTTGAAGGCTTAGGGTATAAGGGCAAGGCAAAAACAAAATTGCCCAAAATACCAGGCGTTGAATAACTAATCTATCTACTAAAGTAGAACAATCTTATCTTCCACACCCAGAACCTGAGCTATCGCTTTTGCCTTCAGCATGGTTTCGGCCCACTCGGCCTCGGCATCTGATTCGAATATTATGCCGCCGCCTACCTGAAATTCAAATTTATTACCCTGGATAATTAAAGTGCGGATAACCACAGAGAATTCGCACGAACCATCTTCGCTAAAATACCCCAATGCGCCACTATAAATTCCTCGCTTGTGCCTTTCCAGTTCAGAGCATATTTCCATAGCGCGTATCTTCGGAGCGCCTGTCATGGAACCTGGCGGGAAGCAGTTTTTAAGTAATGTAATAGGCGATAGGCCATTGGGAATAGTGCCGCTAATAACTGAATGCATGTGCGAAATGGTTTCGAATTCATCAACCTCAAACAATTTATCGACCTTTACCGAACCGGGTATGCATGAACGTGAAAAATCAGAGCGCATAAGGTCGGTTATCATTAAATTTTCAGACTGGTCTTTCTTGCTTTTTTCAAGCTCTTTGCCCTTGCCCTTGCCAGCCGAACCTTTTATTGGGCAGGTAACAGCGTTACCTTGTGCATCTACACGAAGGAAAAGTTCCGGCGAGGAAGAAATAATGTGAAGATCATCTATTTTTAAATAGGCCGAATATGGCGCCGGACTGATACGGTTAAGTTCGCAATATATATCGAACGGGTTAACGGACTCAGCGAATTCACCGTAGAATTTACGGGTGAGATTAGCCTGATATATATCGCCATCGGCAATATATTGTTTTATGCGGTTAACTTTTGAAAGATATTCCGCCTTGGTCATGTTCGATTTTAAGTAAGAAATTTTAGGCTGCTTGTAGCTTGTAGCTTGTAGTTTGTAGTTTGAATTAGTTTCTACATTTTTAAATTTTCCAAACCAAGCTTTTGGGGTAGTGATAAAAAAATCTTCGTCCTCGGGTAAGTTTTCGATAGAGTTCTTTAAATCGTAGGATAGGTAGCCAAGGCTTTTGCCCTTTAGCCCCTTCTCTACTTCATCAAAGCTATTTGCGGTAAGGCTTGACAAAAGATCAGAGAAAATGAGTGTTTTACCCTCAGTGTATGAAGTTTTTTGTGAAGTATGCAGTATTGCAAAATATTTATCTTGAGGATTCATCATTATCTTATATTAACAATGGAACTAACGAACTAACAATCATTTGTAAATGCTTAATCCTGATACATTAGTTGAAAGAGCCAAACTGAAATCGCAAGTAACGCTGTGGCGCGCACTTACCTTTATAGTACTTATAATTACCGTTTTCGCATTACTGGGCGGCGGAGTAATGAGCAAAATAAAGAACAGGGAAGATTACATTGCCCGTATTAATGTTGATAACATTATTTTCGAAGATCAGGAACGCACCGATATTCTTACCGAGATAGA